>CAYGPO010000075.1:11373-23097 GCA_964351665.1 uncultured Gammaproteobacteria bacterium
TTCGCGCTAAAGCGCCGATTGTCTGGCAGCTGGGGACCCTGTTGGCGTGCCCAGCACCGGCTGTGGCCTGGCCGGCATCAATGACCAAGCCGCTGCCTGCCCAGGGCCTGGTTCGGGGCTTGTAGACGATGTCAGTCCCGCTGGGCCGAAACCGGGCCAAAGGATGATCAATGGGTGACCCGACCTGCCACTATATGTTGCGGTTTTGCCGGCCTTAACCTCTAGATGTTGGGGTTTTCCCGCCAATGTTGCATTGCCTGGCGAAAACCGCCAATATCGCCGAACCTCTCATTTACCGCTGTTTCCAGCCAGTTTCTGTTCCTATGAGTCGCTATACCGCTGAAGATATTGAGGTTCTTTCCGGACTTGAACCTGTGCAACGCCGTCCCGGCATGTACACCGACACCACTCGGCCCAATCACTTGGCCCAAGAGGTGGTGGATAACAGTGTCGACGAAGCCGTTGCCGGTCACGCCAAACTGCTGGACGTTACCGTTTACAAAGACGGCTCGGTGGAGGTTGCCGACGACGGCCGCGGGATGCCGGTGGATCTGCATCCCGAGGAAGGCATTCCAGGGGTCGAAGTGATCCTGACCAGGCTCCATGCCGGTGGCAAATTTTCCAATAAGAACTACCAGTTCTCCGGCGGTCTGCACGGGGTGGGGGTGTCGGTGGTCAACGCGCTGTCGTCAAAGCTGGACGTTTGGATCAAGCGCGACGGCGAAGAGCACCATATTTCCTTTGCCAACGGCGACAAAACCAGTGACCTGAAAGTGGTTGGCAGCGTGGGCCAGCGCAACACCGGCACCCGGGTCCGCTTCTGGCCAGATGCCAGCTACTTTGACAGCGCCACCATTTCTCTGACCAAGCTGCGCCATGTGTTAAGGGCCAAAGCGGTACTTTGCCCCGGCCTCACGGTGCGGCTGAAAGAGGAAAAGACCGGCGATAAAGACGAATGGTTTTACGAAGACGGCCTGTTCGATTACCTCAGCGGTGAGCTGAAGGGCTACGCCACGCTGCCCGAGGAGGCCATCGTTGGACACAAAGACACCGCCACCGCAGCCGTGGACTGGGCCTTGTGCTGGGTTCCCGAAGGCGACCTGGTGCAGGAAAGTTACGTCAACCTGATTCCCACCGCCCAGGGCGGCACCCACGTCAACGGCCTGCGCACAGGCCTCACTGAGGCCCTGCGGGAGTTCTGTGAGATTCATAATCTGCTGCCCAGGGGCATCAAGCTGGCGCCGGAAGATGCCTGGGAGCGGATCAGCTATATCCTCTCCATCAAGCTTGAAGACCCGCAGTTTTCCGGCCAGACCAAAGAGCGGCTGTCCACCCGGGAAGCCGCTGGCCTGGTCACCGGGATTATCAAGGACGCCTTTACCCTGTGGCTGCACAATAACGTTGCGGCGGGTGAAGCCATTGCCCAACTGGCCATATCCAACGCCCAAAAGCGCCTGAAAGCGGCCAAAAAGGTGGTGCGCAAAAAGATCACCTCGGGCCCGGCGCTACCCGGCAAACTGTCTGATTGCACCTCCCAGGAAACCGCCCGTACTGAAATCTTTCTGGTGGAGGGTGACTCTGCCGGCGGCTCTGCCAAGCAGGCCCGCAATCGGGAGTTCCAGGCGATACTGCCCCTGCGCGGCAAAATCCTCAATACCTGGGAAGTGGAATCCGGCTCGGTGCTGGCTTCCCAGGAGGTTCACGATCTATCGGTGGCCATCGGGGTGGACCCGGGCAGCGAAGATCTCGAGGGTCTGCGCTACGGCAAAGTCATCGTGCTGGCAGATGCCGACAGCGATGGACTGCACATCGCTACCCTTCTGTGCGCACTGTTTCTGCGTCACTTCGAACCTCTGGTGCGGGACGGTCATATTTTTGTCGCCATGCCACCGCTGTTTCGAATCGATGCAGGCAAAGAAAAGTACTACGCCCTGGACGAAGCGGAGCGCGAGCATCTGATTGAAAAAATTCAGCGGGAAAAGCGCAACGTAAAAATTTCTGTGACCCGCTTCAAGGGCCTCGGCGAGATGAGTCCAGGCCAACTGAAAGAGAGCGCCATCGAGCCGGACACCCGCAGGCTGGTGCAGCTCACCCTTGAGCCCGGGGACAAGACCCGGCCGCTGATGGATATGCTGCTGGCCAAAAAACGCGCCAGCGATCGGAAGGCCTGGCTGGAGACCAAAGGCGACCTGGCGGAGATCTAGTGGGCCGTCAATGCTGCAAACTAATTAAGGTAACAAGATGGCCCAGTCCATAGAAGCGCCTCCGGGCGGTTTTGAACAGATAGCGCTGAAAGAGTATGCCGAGAAGGCGTACCTTGATTATTCCATGTACGTGGTCCTGGACCGGGCTCTGCCCAGCATTGCTGACGGTCTGAAGCCCGTGCAGCGGCGGATCATCTACGCCATGAGCGAGCTCGGCCTGTCTGCCACCTCTAAACACAAGAAGTCCGCCCGCACCGTGGGTGATGTGATCGGTAAATTTCATCCCCACGGTGACAGCGCCTGCTATGAAGCCATGGTGCTGATGGCCCAGCCGTTTTCTTATCGCTATACCTTGGTCGATGGCCAGGGCAACTTTGGTTCCGTGGACGACCCCAAATCCTTTGCCGCCATGCGCTACACAGAATCGCGCCTGTCGGCTTATGCCAAGGTGCTGCTCAGCGAACTGGGTCAGGGCACCGTTGAGTGGCAGCCCAATTTTGATGGCACCCTCAGCGAACCCTGTCTGCTGCCCGCCCGCCTGCCCAATGTGCTGCTCAACGGCGCCTCGGGCATTGCCGTGGGCATGGCCACCGACGTGCCTCCCCACAACATGAAAGAGGTGGCGTCAGCCTGTATTCGTCTGCTGGGTAACAGCAAAGCTACGGTGGCTGAACTGTTTGAACACGTCAAAGGCCCGGATTTCCCCACCGGCGCGGAAATCATCACGCCGCCAGAAGATATTCTGGCCATGTATGAAACCGGCAACGGGTCTATCAAGCTGCGTGCGGTATGGGCCAGGGAGGATGGCAACATCGTTATCACCGCCCTGCCCCACCAGGTATCTCCAGGCAAGATCATGGAACAGATTGCGGCCCAGATGCGGGCTAAGAAGCTGCCCATGCTGGACGACCTGCGGGACGAGGGTGACCACGAAAACCCCACCCGCCTGGTGCTGATTCCGCGCTCTAACCGGGTCGACCTATTCGGTCTGATGAGCCACCTGTTTGCCACCACTGACCTGGAACGCAATGTGCGGGTCAACCTCAATCTTATCGGCATCGACGGCAAACCCCGGGTCAAAAACCTGGCCCAGATCCTGCTTGAGTGGTTGAGCTTCCGCACCGACACCGTGCGCCGCCGGCTGCAGTGGCGGCTGGACAAGGTGCTGGACCGTCTGCACATCCTGGAAGGCCTGTTGGTGGCCTACCTGAATATTGATGAAGTGATCCGAATTGTGCGGGAAGAAGACGAGCCTGGCCCAGTGCTGATGGCTACCTTCAACCTGTCTGAGCGTCAGTCCGAGGCCATCTTGGAACTCAAGCTGCGCCACCTGGCGAGACTTGAAGAAATGAAGATCTCCGGTGAGCAGGCGGAGCTTGAGGAAGAACGCCAGGGGCTTGAAGCCATCCTCAATTCACCGCGCAAACTGAAAAAACTCATCGCTGACGAAATTGCCGCTGACGTAAAACAGCACGGTGATGATCGACGCTGCGCCATTGTTGCCCGGGAAGCCTCCGAGGCCATGAGCGAGACCGACCTGATGCCCACGGAACCGGTCACCGTAGTGCTGTCCAAAGGCGGCTGGGTGCGTTCTGCCAAGGGCCATGAGATCGACCCGCTGAGTCTAAATTTCAAATCCGGCGACGAGTACTTAACCAGTGCCCGGGGCCGCAGCAACCAGCAGTCGGTGTTTCTCGACACCACCGGTCGCAGCTACTCTTTGGCCACTCACACCCTGCCCTCGGCACGAAGCCAGGGCGAACCCTTGACCTCCCGCTTCAGCCCCACCGCCGGCGCCCAGTTTTGCGCCGCCATCATCGGCGCTAACGAGGATAAGGTGCTGCTGGCATCCAGCTTTGGCTACGGATTTTTCACCAGCCTGGAAAACCTTCACACCCGCAATAAGGCCGGCAAGGCCTCCCTTAGCGTGCCGGCAGGAGCCAGCGTCTTGCCACCATCCATGGTCACCGACCCGGCCAGCGACAGGGTGGTAGCGGTGACCTCCGGTGGCTATTTGCTGACCTTTGGGCTGGCAGACCTTCCAGAAATGGCGCGAGGAAAAGGAAATAAAATCATCAACATACCCCCTAAGCTTCTGAAAAGCGGCGAGGAGAACGTGGTGGCAGTGGTGTGCGCGCCCTTGGGCGCCGACGTACTGGCCTACTCCGGTGGCAGACACCTGCGTCTCAAGGCCAAGGACTTAGATCACTACGCCAGTGAGCGGGCCAAACGAGGCCGCAAGCTGCCCCGGGGCTTTCAGAAAGTTGACGCGTTGGAGATTGAACGGTGAGATCGCCCAAGCGCGATCAATAGGCCGGAGGTTTTCCCATGCGCGATAGCGCACAGCCAAAACTCACCGGCGGCTGCCATTGCGGCAAGGTCCGATATGAGGTCACCGGGCCAGCCGGTGCAGCCACCATCTGCCATTGCCGCAGCTGCCAACGCTGCTGCGGCGCGCAGTCCGTGGGCTGGGTGGAGTTCAAGCTGGAGCAGGTGAGCTGGAGCGGTCAGGAAAGGACCAGCTTCGCCTCCTCAAAGCAGGTTGAACGAACCTTCTGCAGCCATTGCGGCTGCAGCCTCAGCTACCAGCGAAAGGCAGACTCCATAGACCTAACCATCGCCAGTCTGGATAACCCGGAAGCGGTAAAGCCCAGCCGGGAAATCTGGCTGGACCATCGTCTTAGCTGGACTGCTCTGAACCATGACCTGGACCATCAGCAAAACTAAACGCGAGCGGGCTGTTGACCCGCGTGATCGGCGTGGTGAGGGCACCATCGACCACCACGGGATCCGGCGACAGCGCTCTGGCCCCGGCGGTAACCACAGCCGAAACCTTTGGCAGCAGGTTCAGCTCTGGCGCACTGGTCAATGGCGGCGGCGACAGCAGTGACCTGAACCAGTAACTGCTGCTTAAACTGGAAAAAGCGTTACGCGACGAGATCTGATTTGCGATACTGCGCAGCCCCAAAAGCACAGTAATCTTCATGACTGATCAGGCCAAAGTCGCACCCTGGAATCGGGACCAGTTCCCCTACTTCACCCAGCTGCAAACCCGCTGGAGCGATAATGACATTTATCGCCACGTCAATAACGCCGTCTATTACCACCTGGTGGACACCGTCGTGAACGGCTATCTGGTGGAGCGCGGGGTGCTGGATATCGAGCGCAGCGACGTGGTGGGCCTGGTGGTGGAAACCCGCTGCAACTATTTTGCGCCGTTGGTTTATCCCCAGAACATCGACGGAGGCCTGGCGGTTGAACGACTGGGGCGGTCCAGCATTGTTTATAAAGTGGGCTTATTCGCTGAAGGCGCTGACAGCTGCGCAGCCCTGGCTCACTTCGTCCACGTCTATGTTGATCGCCAGGATCACCGCCCGACCCAGATTCCTGCAGCTCTGCGCACGGTGGTTGAGAAGCTGATGGCAACGGGCTGAGGAACGAGGCCAGAAAATGGGCCCACGGCCAGAATCCGCTAGGGAAAACCAGCGCCGGCGTCAGATCCAAACTTTGGACACCCAACCATGGGCCGGCGCCCGCTCCGCCAGCGGGCTATCGGGTGATACTGATGGTCAGATCACCTAAGCTCGCGATGGACGCTCTAACCACGTCCCCCACCACCAACGGCCCCACCCCAGCCGGGGTACCGGTGTAGATCAGGTCACCCGCTGCCAGCTCGTACTGGGTGGACAGGGTCGAAATGACTTCAGCGCAGCCCCACACCATGTCTTTCAAATCGCCCCGCTGACGCAGCTTCCCATTCACCTCCAGGCTAATGGCCCCGCTCTTCGGTAACCCAGAGCCTGGCAATCTGCTTAACGGCCCAATGCCAGCGGACTGATCAAAAGCCTTGCCGATTTCCCAGGGCCTGCTGCCTTTTTTCGCCTCGGCCTGCAGGTCCCGGCGGGTGAAATCAATGCCCACCGCCAATCCAAACACCTGCTCACTGGCCTGATCTAGGGAAATCTGACTGCCGCCGCCGCTGAGCGCCAAAACCAACTCCACCTCATGGTGCAGGTCTGCGGTTAATTTCGGATACCTCAGGGCTGAGCCGCTGGGCAAAATGGCGTCCCTGGGTTTTTGGAAAAAAAACGGTGGATCCCGGTCATCACCACCCATCTCACGGGCGTGCTCAGCGTAGTTTCGGCCAACACAGTAAATGCGCCGGACGGGAAATTCCTGGTCGGTGCCTGTCACCGCCACCCCAACCGTGGGCGGCGGCGCAATCACAAAACCAGGGGGTAACCGATGATCAGACATGGGCTCTTGGTCCACTGCATGGTTGAGTGAGGACTTTAGCGGTTGGGTCCAGGGTTCATCAACAGCGATTTCAATGCAACAAAGGACATTGGCGGCGAGCACAGGCCTTCGGACGGCGCCGGCGGCGGGCTATACTTGGCCACCCACTGGTTACGGAATCGGCATGGCCATTGAAGAAATCAGAGTGCGCAGCTGGGCCCACCTGAATGAAGTGCTGTTTGATGAACCCATACACCCCCTCATTGGGCGCTACCGATCAAACTTTGCTTTTCGCGGCGTTTCCGACGCCAGCTACGGTCTTGAAACTACCCTGATGCGACTGGGAGGCGACTACGCCAGCCTTGAGCCCCACATCCTGCGCAGTTTCCAGAAATACGCCCACCGGGAAATGCACGAAGAGGCCTATATTTGGAACTGGCTGGCTCTGGCCCAGCACCACGGCCTGCCCACCCGGCTTTTGGACTGGACTTACTCGCCCTACGTGGCGCTGAATTTCTGCACTAACCACACCGAACGCTATGCAGCGGACGGCGCCATCTGGTGCGTCAACTTTGTTGCCACCAACCGGCACCTGCCAGCAGGCTTGATGGGATGTCTCAGAGACGCCAGCGCCAGGGTTTTTACCACCCGCATGCTGCACGAGGAGGTCAACACCCTGGACGCCTTCGACCACCAGCGTGACAACCCCTTTGTGGTGTTCCTTGAACCACCCTCCCTGGACGCCCGAATCGTCAACCAATCGGGGCTGTTTTCGGTCATGTCCGATCCCAGACTGCCCATGGACCAGTGGTTTTCCCCCGCTGAAGACGTGTGCCGAAAAATCATTATCCCAGCGGAGATAAAGTGGGAAATCCGCGATAAGCTGGACCAATCCAACATCAATGAGCGGGTGCTGTTTCCGGGCCTGGACGGTCTATGCACCTATTTAACCCGCTACTACACCCCAAGCCGATGAACAAACTTGGATCAGCCACAAGGTCGGTTACTGGCCGGCGGCTATTGCGCTGCGCCCTGGCGATCAACACTGTCGCTCACAAGGCTAACCGGCTGTCAATACCTGAATTTACTAACACGGAACCATGCCTATGAAATTTTTTGACTGTATCCACGCCCCCAGCCCACGTCGCGCCCGCATCTTCATCGCTGAGAAAGGCATTGATATCGAAACCGTTGAAGTGGATCTGGGCCAGGGTGAGCAGTTCAAGCCGGAGTTTGCGGCTATCAACCCCACCCATACGGTGCCGGTGCTGTTGCTGGACGACGGCACGGCGCTGACGGAAAACAGCGCCATTGCGGTGTATTTGGAAGCGCTGTATCCGGATCCGCCGCTGCTGGGCAGCAGTCCGACGGAAAAAGCCCTGGTGGCAAACTGGAATGATCGCTGCGTGCTGGAAGGCTATGGCGCCATCGCCGAATCGTTTCGCAACTTCTCAAAGTTCTTCAAAGACCGCTCGGTGACTGGCGCCCAGTCCTACCCCCAGCTGCCGGACCTGATTGAACGGGGTCGGCAACGGGGCCAGGCCTTTCTGATCGCCATGGATCAGCGGCTAGGCCAGGCTGAGTATCTTGCCGGCGATAACTTCACCATGGCCGATATCACCGGCCTGTGTCTGGTGGATTTTGCGGCCCGCATCAAACTGGCGATTGGGGACGATCAGCCCCACCTGCAGCGCTGGTATGCGCTGGTTTCCAGCCGCCCGTCAGCTGCGGGCTGAGCAGGGTCGGCGTTGCAAAACCACTTAGATCGATTAGCTCAACGGAGCAGAGCTTAAGCAGCGGCGCAGCCTTGCTGCCGGGACGTTACCCGGCGGCTAAGAAAACAATAGCTATTGCGCCGGGCTTGTCTAAACTTCGGTCTTCACGACCCATCAGAAAGATCTCGTAATGAATCGCCCTAAACTGACTATTCGCAACACGAGCGCCGCTGACATAGACGCGCTTGTGGTTTTGTCCGAGCTTATATATGGCCAGGTTTATGGCTATTCCAAGGAAATGATGCAGGCGCACTTACTGCATTTTCCACAGGGACAGTTCGTGGCGGTTTACGGGGACAAGGTCGTCGGTTTCTGCGCGACATTTCGCATCGCCGAGAAAATTGCCTTGGCGCCTCACACCTGGGTTGAAATCACCGGTGACGGTTACGCTGCACGTCATGACGCCCACGGTGACGTGCTGTACGGCATGGAGATGTGCGTTGACCCGTCCTACCGCAATCTGCGCATTGGCAAACGCCTGCTGAACGCCCGCAAGAAGTTGTGTTTGAGTCTGGGATTGTCCGCAATTGTATTCGGCGGTCGGCTCCCATCGTTGCACAGGAAGATCAAGAAGTATGGCAGCGTGGAAAGTTTTATGGACGCCGTGTTGGCGAGCAAGGAAACCGATCCAACCTTGAGTTTTCAGTTGAGAAATGGCTTTGAACTCCTTGGCCCGTTGCCCAACTACCTGACCTACGACCACGAGTCATTGGGTTATGGGGCGCACTTGATATGGCGCAACACTGAGATTGCAGAGAACCCAGTGATTCGCGAGGCTGCACGCGATGGCCGTTTTAACGACTCAGTGCGTATCGCGGTGATTCAGTACCAGCAGCGTCGGGTAATCTCGTTTGACGAATTTGCCTCCAACGTAGAGTATTTTATCGATGTAGTTTCGGACTACCGTGCGGATTTCGCGGTGCTCCCTGAGATGTTTACGATGCAGCTACTATCGATGCCGGGCGTCGAGCAGGGTGTAGAGGAGGCGCTGGCGGATCTGACCGCGCATACTCCAGCGATTCGCGAAATGCTCTCTCGATTGGCGGTCTCTTACAACGTCAATATTATTGGTGGTTCGCACATCTGGACAGACTCGGATGGTCGCGTCCGCAACTCTTGCATGGTGTGTCTACGTGACGGCTCGATGCACGAGCGCGACAAAATTCACATCACGCCCAGCGAGCAAAGTTTTTGGGGGGTGAGCGGTGGTAATTCCGCTGAGATCATTTTGACCGATTGCGGGCCAATAGGGATTATGGTCTGTTATGACAGTGAATTTCCGGAGCTGGGACGTCATTTGGTCGACCAGGGAGCGATGCTGCTGATCGTTCCTTTCTGCACAGACACGCGTGCAGCCTACTTGCGTGTGCGTTACAGCTGTCAGGCACGCGCGGTGGAAAATCAGTGCTACGTCGCGATGGCTGGCAACGTCGGAAACTTGCCTAGTGTCGAGAATATGGACATCCAGTACGCGCAAAGCTGCATTTTAACGCCCTGCGATTTTCTCTTTTCCCGTGATGGCATCGCCGCCGACACAACTCCGAATACTGAGATGGTGGCGTTCGCGGATCTGCGTTTTGACGATCTCATACGGGCCCGAAACGAGGGCAGCGTGATGAACCTGCGCGACCGCCGCTTTGACCTGTATTCGACGAAGTGGCGCCGACGATAAGGTGTCGGAGCAACCGCTCCGTGCTCAGACTAGTTGGGGCAATACTTGACTTGCCAGGCTGAGCACCAGGAAGAATCCACACATATCGGTAATCGTCGTTAGCAAAGGGCCTGATGCAATGGCGGGATCCATATTAAACCGCTTTATCAACAATGGCACGGTGCCGCCAATCGACACTGCAACTACTGTATTGATGGCAAGCGCGCTGCCGACCACCAGACTCAGGATCACATTGCCTTTCCATAAATACGCGGCGGCGCCAAGTAAAACCCCCAGCGCTAACCCGTTAATGACACCGACAACGGCCTCTTTACGCAAGACGCGCAATACATCCGCCGGCGTCGCGGCGCCCAGGGTCAGTTCTCGCATACTGACTGCCACCGCCTGATTTCCGGAACAACCGCTCATGTCGGATACGATGGGGAGGAAAACCGCCAGTGCAATAACGGCACTGAGTGTGTCTTCATACAGCGCGATAATGCTCGCGGCCAAAATATTTAGCCCAACATTTACGCTCAGCCAGGACAGCCGGCGGCGCGAGCGAATGCCCACTGGCATACTGCGCAATTCATCACCGCCCACAATACCGGCTGCTCGCATTCGGATTGCTTCGGCCTGCTCGGCGATGGCTTCGAGCACCGTGCGACGCCGCACGATGCCCATCAGCAATCCACCTTCATTGACCACTGGTACGGCGGCGATGTCGTGCTCGTCAAAGAATGCCTCAAGCGCCTCCAGGCTCTTGTCGGGCGACACGGTAAGGGCTGGTACTGCGATTTTTCCGATCAGCGATTCAGGGTCGCCGAACACCAGGTCGCGTAGTCGCACCACACCCTTTAGCTTATATTTTTTGACGACAACATAAAGATAGTGAACAGTGAGAAATTCGTAGTCCCCTTCATGTGCAGACAACTGTTCCACGGCTTCTCGCACAGACATATTCATTGGAAAACTGGCGAACTCGGTGATCATCAGACCGCCCGCTACGTCCGAGGGGAACGCAATGAGTTCGCGAATTTCATCTGCTTCGTCATCATTGAGCTCGTCGATAATGGCCGCGGCTTCCGCGTCCGCCATTTCAGCCAGAACATCTACACGGGCGTCGCTGGGCAGCTCCTGCAGAATCGGTGTGGCATCCGCCGCTGATAATTCCTCCAGCAGATCTGCAGCGTGGCCACCCGGCAGGTCGTCAACTAGGACCGCCGCACGCTCGGGAGACACAATTGACAGCAGTGCGCGCTGGCGGCTGGGCTCGAGCAGAAAAAACTCGTGCAGGATCTCCTCAGATGGCAGCGATTCCAGAAAGGTTTCAAGCGCGAGTTCATCGCGTTGATCGACCAGTCCCCGCAGTTTGCTGCGTGGGGATTCTGTCGTTTCGGCCACCTTAGTATCCTCTATATAAGGGAATGCCAGTCTACGCTAAACCTGGTGGGCCTCCGCACAAAAAAGTGACGTCAGGGGGGGATGGGGCGGGTTGGCAAGGCGCACCACGGGACCAATGCGGCCCATGGGCAGAGCCGAAGTATGAGGGTCCCAGGCCTTAAACGTTGGCCTGTCGCCGCCATAGCGATAGCTATGGTTTGAGGCCGACTACTGAAGATGGGCCGTCAAGCGGCCCACTAGCAGGTTGTTGAAAAAGCCATCCATGGCGTTTTCAACATCGACAACGAAAAATGTCATTTTCCGTTGTCTCACATTTTCAATGACTTGCAGTCAATGAAAATGTCGGCACATCCCTGTGCCGAGCGCAGACTGTAAGAAATGCGATTTTTCAACAGGCTGCTAGCCAAATCAGCTGCGCGCAGTGACTTCCAACAGATGGTAGCCAAACTGGGTC
>CAYGPO010000076.1:0-7909 GCA_964351665.1 uncultured Gammaproteobacteria bacterium
GTCTTTTAATCCATTGGTCGTAGGTTCGAATCCTACACGGCCCACCATTTTCCCTCTATTTTTCAGTGTGTTGGCGCAGCCTCAATGCGCGTCATGTTTGATCCGTTTTCCATCCCATGGACTTTGTGCCCAAGGGCACTTTCTCGATCGCTGCGCGATCTCACCTTGTGGCCCGCCTCGCCGCGCTGGTGCCTCGCCCGCGGGTTAACCTCACCCGCTACCACATAACGGCGTTTTCGCTCCGGCGAGCCGGCTGCGGGAGCAGATCACCCCGGCGCGCCGCGGCAAGGGCCGGCGCCCCGGTGCCGACCCGACCGCAGACCAAGATCACGAGCCTGCCTGCCCACGCTGCTCCTTGACCTGGCCGCTCTCGCACATCCCTGTGCTTCGCGGCACCGGGTCATCCTGACCCATGGGCCCAGCGCCTGCGGCGCGTGTTCCATCTGGACCTGACGATCTGCCAGGCCTGCGGCGGACCAGTAAAAGTCATTGCAGCGATTGAGGACCCGGGCGTCATCACTCAGATCCTGGAGCACCTGAGAGAGCGACAGGCGCATCGGAGCCGGCCGCCCGGCCTGTTTGACTGATCAGGGACGACCATCAGCAAAAGAAAAGGATAGTGCTGCGTGCGGCAGGGTCGGCATCGTACTGAATTCGCAAATCCGGCCTGGCGGATACCCCGGCGAGCGTAGAACGCCGGAAAGGGGCCACCGATCCAGGTCGCAGGCCTCCCAAAGCAGCTGTATGGGATGGTAAAAGAGGATCTTGAGGGTGGGACCGCTAATGCGGCAGGGCGCTTATTTTTCTATTCCCCGTGGTGCCAGCAGGACAGGAAATGAATCTTCGTCTGCTGGTTCTGCTCTGATTGCCAGGGCCGAGACTGTTTCGGGGGCAAAAAAGTGTCATGAGCCTTTCTTCAAGTTCAGGTGAAACTGGAGAGCACGCCGCGAGTAGAACGTGCGTCGTAGCGAGTTGAAAGTAAACTCATTCCAGAAGCACGACATGCAAAGCAATCAGCAATTTGGTGGATAACCCGCGGGGATTTACTTTTTAAAGCGCAGGGGAGACAGTAGAAGAGTGCTTGCCGCAACGCTTGCACTATTTGAGTCAATCAGAAGTCAGAGAAAAGATGTCCGACAGTAAACCGCCACAGCGACGGAGCAATACCAGCGTTGCTGAATTTCTGCAGCAGGCTTCGAACGTGCCAGCAAAAGGCCGTACCGGGCGCCTGATCTTTGCGCTGGACGCCACCGCCAGCCGCGAGGCAACCTGGGATCAGGCCATGCATCTACAGGCCGCGATGTTCAGCGAGACTGGTGCCCTGGGCGGTCTCGCGATTCAGCTCTGCTACTACCGCGGCCACCGGGAATTTTATGCAAGTAACTGGGTCGTCGACAGTCAGGATCTACTCCGGCAGATGACCGGAGTGCGATGCCGGGGCGGGATGACACAGATCGGCCAGGTGCTGGACCACGCATTGCGCGAGACACAGCGCCAGCAGGTGAACGCTGTTGTGTTGATAGGGGATTGCGTAGAAGAGGCCATTGATCCGCTCTGCCATAAAGCGGGCGAATTGGCTCTGCGCGGAACTCCGGTGTTCGCTTTTCAAGAGGGCCGGGATCGCAAGGCGGCGCGGGGCTTAACGCAGATCGCTGAACTCTCCGGCGGTGCATGCTGCCCGTTTGATGCCGGCAGTGCGGCACAGCTACGCGAACTGCTGGGCGCAGTAGCCGTCTTTGCAGCCGGCGGTCGCGATGCGCTGGATCGCTACGCACGTTTGAATCAGGGTGCCAGCCGGTTGCTCACCGACCAGCTGTCGCGCAGCTGAAGCAATTATGGGCGCTTTCCTGCCTGCCGCACTGGCCATTGCGCTGCTGGTCACAGTCTATGCATGGAGCTTGGACGTGGCCCGGCGCCAGGTCTTTATCAAGCGGTTGCCCTGGTATTTGCTGCTTGGCGCGGTGATAGCATTGGCATTGGCAGGACGCCTGCATTGGCTTGCGGCAGTATTCGCGGCCATCTTTCCTGTGTTGGGCCGGTTGCTCCGCCACATCCCTCTGTTTGCCCAGATGTACAAGATGTTTGGCGGATCCACACCAATGGCTGGCCAAAGTAGTAATCCCAGCGACTCTGTATCCGAGGTGGAAAGCCTATACCTGCGTATGCGCCTGGATCACAGCACGGGCACGATGAGTGGCACGGTGCTTATCGGTACCTACCAGGATCGGACGCTGGCTGACCTTACTCTCAAGCAGCTGCTGGACCTCTACGCGGAGTGTCGCCGCAAAGATGAAGAATCCGTCGCCTTGTTGGCAGCCTATCTGGACCGCGAACACCCCGACTGGCGCACATCCGACGATACGGATTCCGAACAGGATGGCCATCGCGGCAACAGCTTCAGCGATACCATGAGCCGGGCAGAAGCCGCCGAAATTCTGGGGGTTACCGAAGATGCAGACGCCGCTACGGTGCGCGCCGCGCACCGGCGGTTGATGCAGAAATTTCATCCGGATCGCGGCGGTTCTACATTTCTTGCGGCCAAAATCAATGACGCCAAGCAACGCCTGATGGGGGGTTGAGGCCAAGCGCCAGTTCTGACTGGCGTATGTTCCTGGGCGGTGTTACAAACCGCGCGTAATAATATCCAGTCGCGCTTTAAGCGCTTCTTCCGTATTTGTAGAGTTCACGTCCTCTTTGCCCTCGCCTTGTTCAACGCGAACCTATGCTTGGTGGCATCCATACCCGCCGAGGATATTGTCATGTCCGCCGTCTGGTCCGGGAGGGACACCGGATCACTTCCGGGGGCGCTATCGCTACCAGCGCCCCGAGACCACGCTGCTGTACCAGTTCGTGGCCGACCTGTACCCCTGCTTCGTTGAACAAATGCAGCGCGAAGGTCGTCCGCTTCCTGCCTACGTTCGGGCAGAGTTCGAGGCGTACCTGCGTTGCGGACTGCTGGAGCGCAGCTTACTGCGGGTGAAGTGCACGAGCTGTCACGCCGAACGGCTGGTGGCTTTCAGCTGGCCGCTCCCGCACATCCATGTGCTCCGCGGCACTTGTGAATCCTTCACGTCGCCACGTGCGGGTTTTGCCCCAGCCGCGGCGCCCGGCGTATGGCCGACGACTGCATGGATGCAGGAGGTAGAGCGAAGCAGGAGCCAGAGCCGAGACCGCGACGCTGCTGGTGGACCACATCTTTCCGCCGCACCCGATCCGCCAATGGGTGCTGAGCTTTCCCTTCGCGCTGCGCTTCCTGTTTGCCACGCGCCCGGCCACGCTCGGCGGGGTGCTGGCCATCGTCTGCCGCGTGATCGCCCGGCGCTACGCTGATGCTGCCAGGGTGGCCGTTTCCCAGGGCCACACCGGTTCGGTCACCCTGATTGATAACGCACATCCCTGTGCGTCATCCTCCGGGCGACCTGCGGTCGTCCAAATCGGCAATCCTGCCGATTTGTCAGCGGTTTGGAAGTGCGCTCAACCTCAACGTCTACCTGCACCTGCTGTTTCTCGATGGGGTCTACGTCGAACGCGACGACAAGCCGCGCTTCCGGCGCGTGAGCGCCCCCATGACACCAGGGGCCGGACCAGCTCAATTCGTAGTACTTGCAGATTTTTGCTTCATGTCAGGCCGCAGATTGAAGCCTTAAAGCGCCTATTTTGTGGCCAGAATCAATTTCGGTGAACAAGTTGTCGGCCCGAGTTCTTGAACAAACCAAAACCACCAAATAATGGGCGCTCTAAGGTCCTTAGCGCAGGGAGAAATGGCTTACACAGCATTCCGGACACATGGGAGTATGGTGAGACTTGTAAGACGAGAATCTACGACCATTGATCATGAGTCCAGCCTATATTTTCGCAAACAAATCAACCAGTTAGCGGAGGCCGCTTACCGATACGCGACTTCAAACGATACACTGAGACCTGAAACGGGATTGCCGGTAGCCCAAATCTGGCCCAAATTCGACGGAACGGTGGCGGCGCAATCATGCCTGTCCCGTATTTGCGTATTTGCCGTCCCGTATTTGCCCCGGGCCTAAAGGGGCCAGGCCCCATGACCCAATGCGCTTTGTGTCACCTGCGAAAAATTCCAGTGATTTACATCTTCCCCTCAATCGGCAGATGGGACAGAAACCAGTCCTCTATCCGCTGGGCAAAAGACGCGGCCGGCTGAGACGACAGTCTCTGGTCGCTGGAGACCCAGAAAATCTGGCCGTCTTGCCCCAGTTCCAGACGCCAGGCGTTCTCAACCGCAAAGTCTTCCTCCACAGCGGCACGAACCCTGGCGTTGAACGCCTCGCTGGTGATCAAAAATCCCATTTCCGTGTTGATCCGAAGTGATCGCGGATCAAGGTTGGCGCTGCCGATAAAAATCTTGTCGTTGTCAATAATCAGCGCCTTGGCGTGCAGCGCCAGCAGCTTGCGGCCAATTGGGGTCAGCATGTATCGGCCCCGCTCCTGTGCGTCAGTCCGCACTTCATGCATTTCGGCCCCGTGATTGAGCAACGTGTCGATATGTTTGCGATACGCGCTGTGGGCGGCCAGGTGGTTATTGGATTGAATGGAGTTCGTCAAAATGCGTACTCGAACACCGCGATCAATGGCCCGCTGGACGGCGCCCTCCAGTTCTGGTGTCGGGATCAGGTAGGCGGAGATAATCAGAACTTCGGTCTGCGCGCGGTCGAACAGGTCGGTGAGTTCTTCAGCCACCTGGATTGGCGCCTCGTTCCGGTTCCTGGGATTTTTCTCCGGCGGTTCATCCGCGTACAGAACCGCCCTGCCCGTGTCGGCCCGTTTCACCACGTCAAGCCATCGTTGTGCCAGCTCGGTGGGCAACGCCTCGTTGTGGATATGGACCGACTCTCCGCTGATTTGCCGGGCTTCGGCCAGATGCGCAGGTGAGGCCACCTGATGAGAAATGGTCTCTATGGGGAAAGTCCAGCGGTCGTTCCAGTAGTTGTCGAATGCGGCGCTGATCTGCTGTACCACCGGGCCACCCAGCAACAGTTCCAGGTCGCGAAAGTTGGCGCCGTCGTCCAGTCCAAAATATTCATTGGCAATGTTTCGACCACCCACAATGCCCACCTGGTTATCCACCACCATCGCCTTGTTGTGCATGCGATGGTCCAGGCGACTGAATTCCGCCAGGTTCAGCAGTTGCCGGGTTGCAAGACCGCCGGCGCGACGTTTGAACGGGTTAAAAACCCGGTACTCAATGTTGGGGTGGGCGGCAAGCGCCAGCAGCAGATCATCTTCGTGCACCAGGAACGTGTCGTCGATAAGGATACGCACATACACGCCGCGGTCGGCAGCTCTGACCAGGTGATCCAGCACCATCGCGCCCGCGGTATCAAAGCTCCACAGGAAAGTTTGAAATTCGATCGACTGAGACGCGCTGTCAATAGCGTGCAGACGCCAGTCCAGGGCCGTTGGGCCGTTGTTCAGGAGCACGTGCCAGTCCGAGTGAGCCGCTTCCGTGACCGCGTCCCACATTTTGGAGTGCGCTGGCGGCGGCGTGTATTCCGACGGCAGGTCCACCGGCTTCAGGCTGGCGCAACCGGCCAGCGATCCGGCCAGCACTACCGCGTACAACAGATGTCTCGTGATGATCTGACTACTCACAAAATTGATTCCCGTTTGTGGCCAGCAACAGAACCATCGCTCGGCCAATTCTGTCCGGTCAGGCCGGACCCGGCACGTTTTCTTTCACCCCATCGTGTGACAGAAGCCTCACCACCCGCTGCGGGAAGGGAATCTCTATGCCTTCAGCGTCCAGCGTTTTCTTGATCTGCCGGTTGAGATCCCGCACTGCGGGCCAGTAGTCGACTGTTTTAACCCAGGGCTTAACCATCAGGGCCACCGCCGAGTCTTCCATGCCTGAAACGTGTACCAGCGGTTCAGGCTTTTCCAGCACGTATTCGAGCTTTTCCAGCAGCCCGGCAAGCACCGCAATAACCCGGTCCACGTCTTCGCGGTAGGCCACGGTGACTTTGATATCAACGCGCCGGACCCGGTGGGCCGTGTAGTTGATAATGGTGTCACCCCAGATCCTGCCGTTGGGGATCACCACCGACTGGTTGTCCAGGGTCGACAGGGTCGTAGCCAGAAGATTCATACGTTTCACCAGCCCTTCGGCGCCATTCACGTTGATATGGTCATCCATATCGTAAGGCCGGTAGATGAGAATCATCGCGCCTGCCGCCAAGTTGCTCAGCGAGTCCTGCACCGCCAGACCAAGGATAATTCCCAGCACGCCAATCCCGGCCAGCAGCGGTCCCAGCGAAACGCCCACAACCGCCAGTGCCAGAATGAAGCCAGCCACAAGCACAAGTGCGCCGAAAAGAGAGACCAGCACATCACGCAGCAGCACGCTGAGGGTAACGCTTTCGCGATACAGCATCGCCCGCACGGGAATTCGAATCAGTCTCGCGGCCAGCCAACCCAGAAAAACCACAACAACAAATAGCAGGGTCCGAAACAGAATATTGGGCCCCAGTCGGGCGGCGCCGTCGCGCAGCCCCCGCAGCTGCTCATTCCACAGCTGGGCAAATACATCCCGGCGCAGCAATTCAAGGCCCACCTGCCCACGTTCCCGCAGCAGCAGGCCGCGCTGTTCAGCAGTGGCCAGACCCAGGCGATCCGCCGCTTCCAGCAGCCGCTCCAGGTTATCCAGAGTTCGATACTGTTTGGCCTGCACCAGCGTTATGGCCCGGTTGAGGTTTTCATCCAGCGGCTGACCGGACAGCCTTGAGCGCAGTTCCCGCAGCGAGCTCGAATCCAGACGAATCTGGCCAGTCAGCGTCTCAACCATCAATGCCACCTGCTGACGGGTGTTCTCCAGAATCGACGAGTATTCAAGGCCTGCCTCGCGACGCAGCTTTGCCTGCTCTACAAGCTCTGTCAGATACTGCTCTCGGGTCAGGGTCAGGCCTTCGATAAACGCCCGCGCAATATCAGCTTCAGCACTCTGGGTGAATTTTGGTACGGACTGACGTTCCCTGGCCGCGCGGGATTCCAGGTCCCGGCTTCGCTCCAGAGCCAGCGCAGCGGCCTCATCAAGCAGCTCAATCACTTCTGCCCGCTGTTCGGTGCCGGTATCCACCATCGCCAACAGCTCGGGAGCCACCTCGTTGAGCCCGGAAACCGCAGCGATACCCAGCTGGTCGATACGCCGGGCAAGGCCATCGCGCTCCCATTCCCGAATGTTGTCCAGGGCGCCGCGCAGCGCGCCGAGCTGATTTAAGTTAGCGCGGATTTCCTCAAGATCGGCAAAATCGGCTGTCCGCCCCAACTTCGCCGCCATCAGCAGCAAAAACCCAAAAACAAACAGCAGCCGCATTAGTGGAGTATCCCCTCGCAGCCTATCGATATCGAAATCCTCGGCTTTCAATTCCTGTTGACGCCCTTCACCCAATTATTGTAAAGCGCTTATCGAATCAGGCCCATGGCAGACCAGAATGAACCCGTTGAAACGCTGAATTATGGTTGAGGGGAAAAACGCCTGGAATGGTAACGAATCGGCTGGGCTTTGTCTTTTAAAACAACAAATGGGCTGCAAGAACTGGCGCACTACCGCGTGCTTCCCAGGATCGTTGCGATCGCGTGGCTGCCGCCGCACCCGATCCGTAGGGGCGCTAGCTCGGGCGCTAGGGTCGGACCGCTCCAATCAGTTGATTAAATTAAAAAATTAACCAATTCTAAAGGGGCTTTTGGAGCTTAAAGTGGCTATTCGGGCCAATGAACGGATGGTCTAAGCTCCAGCCAGGTTTGCAGATTGCTGGCGACCCATCTGGCTGTCCTTAAGCTGTCACTTTTGACGCTAAAACGGGCCGTCTAAGTCCATGCAACACCGTTGTGAGAGCAGAAAAGCGTTTGAACTCACGACGCTGGGCTTGTCCGACCCCAGTGGTTT
>CAYGPO010000076.1:8009-23094 GCA_964351665.1 uncultured Gammaproteobacteria bacterium
AGAGCAGAAAAGCGTTTGAACTCACGACGCTGGGCTTGTCCGACCCCAGTGGTTTCTTCTACCGCACCCAAGCCGGTGCCGAGATCGATCTCCTTCTAGTGGTCCGAGGTGAACTCTGGGCGATTGAGATAAAGCGAAACACAGCCCCAACAGTGTCCAGGGGGTTTCATATCGCGAGTGAAGATTTGAAGCCGGCCAGGCGGTATGTGATCTATCCGGGCGAAGATACATACGTCCTGAAGGAAGGCGTCACTGTCAGTCCTTTGGGTGCCGTCATCGATGATCTTCGAAAGGATGACTCATGACAGGCAGAGCGGGAAATCACGGCCTGCGAGAGGGCAAGGGTTGGGAATCATGGATACCGCTCCATGATCATCATCAATTTGGTTCCGGAGATCCCTGCTGTTGGTCCTGTGTTTCCCGCCGTCTGCGGTGCCATTGGTTAGTCCGCTGCAGCACAACCAGCACCAGCACAGCCAGGAAGAATCGGGGTGAGGCCACCATCGCAGTGATCCTGGCTGAGTTTGGCTCGATCGAGCGGTTCACCAACGCTAAGGCCCTGGCGGCCTACGTGGGCGTGGCGCCCCGGCTGCGGCAATCAGGTCAGTGGAAGGGTCGAACGATGCTGTCCAAGACCGGGCGCAGCCAGCTCAGAAAGGCGTTTTTCATGCCGGCTTTGGTGGCCTTGCGGGACAACCCGGTGTTCGTTGAACTGAAGAAACGGATCACTGCAGCCGGCAAGGCTAAGATGGCGATCGTGGGCGCGGCTATGCGGAAGCTAATCCACGTGATCTACGGTGTCCTGAAGACCAAGACACCGTTCGATCCGAAAATCGCGGCTCCAGGGCTTGACCTTTAAGACGGTATCTGACCCCAATTTGAAACATTCCCGAGTCGGTTGCTATATATTCGCAGCTGATATTCCCTGCGAGCACCTCACATCCATGGATCTGGCTGGATTCGCCCTTGCTGTCCTGCTCATTGAGCTTACGCCAGGCCCCAACATGGGCTGGCTGGTAGCGTTGACATTGACCGAAGGGCGCCGCTCCGGGCTCGCCGCAATTGCCGGTATTGCTTTGGGCCTGACACTGAACGCCACGCTCAGTGTTATCGCCGCCAGCTTTATATTGGCGCAAAGCGCGCTATTGGCGAAGGCAATCTCCGTACTTGGTGCAGCAATGATGGCGTATCTTTCATGGCAGGCATGGCGCGATACCGGAGACAGCTCACCGGCGGTGACACCAAAGCGCACTGCCCATCGCAACTTCATGGCCGGCTTCACTATCAACTTGCTCAACCCCAAGGCAACCCTATTTTTCGTGACAGTGATGCCCCAGTTTGTCCTCAGCGGACGACCGAGCTATTCACAAGGCCTCGCCATGGCAGCCATCAGCGTGAGCATTGCTACCGTAATCCATCTTGCGCTGGTGCTTGGAGCACAGAGCGTGCGACCGACCTTAACCCAAGGCGCAAATGCAGTCCTGGTTAGACGCGTTCTCGCTGTTGGTATGCTTGCCGTTGGTGGGTGGTTCTTAGTCAAGGCCTTTGTATAACGCTGCGGGCGGCTGGTGTTCGATACGATGATCGCCCTCGTCTTGTGACCCATATCGGACGCTCACCCAAACTACGTTTCGGGCCTTTTGATGCGCAAAAAAATACAAAGAGTATCGTGAGTTAACGGTATGGGACATGGTCGATCAGCACCGAGAATTGGCTCCGGACGACATGTGGGCTTTGGATAAGAAAAAATCGCTATTGACTGGCTGGTTGGCTCACACGATACACCAGTGGCCATCTGGCGTGCTGTATGACAGCGATGGGGCTACAGCTATCCAGTGCGAAGAAATCCTAGCTGCCGCAAGTGAGCTTTTGGAGCTCGATCAAAATTCCGATTACGCTGAGTTGTGCAAAGGCGTAAGGTGCAAGACTATGCTGTATCGGCATCGACTTAACAAGGCATGAACTGGCATTGAAAGACGACGGAAAGGTCCAAAATTCAACAACCACAGGGACTAAACCCACAGGGCTAGTGGAAGGCATGATTCCACTCTCATCTTACGCTATGAGAGTCTTTTCAGGACCTTGAAATCGGCCTCCGTATATCCCGTACCCGTCTGGCATATTCCGTAGACGGAGCCAGGACTTGTCTAATCAGTTAGCAAAGGCCGTCAGTGTATAGCTATTCTGAACGGCACCAGCGCCCTACACCCGCTCGGCGTAGCTGCCGGCCTCCCCGGTGGGGATTTGAAAGGTCAGTATCTCGTTGTCTGTGCTGCTGGCAGAACAGGCGACCACTGCGCCTGCGCTGTTTAAACGTTCAAGATTGATATCACCATCTGAGTGTAAAAACTCTGCAGTGATGGTAACGGTCTCGCTCTGGTGCGCGGTGAACTGAAAGAAATCGTCATTGCCGTCGCAGATGACAAATCCATCCCGCGAAAAGGGCGTGTTGATAGCGGTGGCCCCGGCTTGTGATTCGTTGGGCTCCCAGCGATCGTCCAGGGGCACAGATCCTCCAGGCCGTCAGAGATTACCGTCTGGGTAGCGGGGAACGGGGTGACGAAAACTCGACCGAAGAATTCGTTCTCATTGGCGTTAGGCATTTCCAAAATACGCAGCTCGTCAAAGGGTAGCGGTGACCAGACGCCGACGAAGTCATCTAACGGCGCGTTGGGAGTTCTGGAATAATCGGGGTCAGGCCTCAGGGTGACTTGGTGCCAGTGCTCGCCAGGCATCGTACTGGGACAGAAAGATCTGGCCGCTGAGATCGGCAAGCATGTGGCTCAGCTCAAGGCGGTCCATGACCGGTCCCTTGACCTCCGACAAATGCAGTTGGATGCCAAGTTCCAACAGCTCATGATTGATCGCCTCGAGTTTTTCAAGCGCGGAAAAATCAACCTCATTGACCGCTGAAAACATCAGGATGACGTGTTTGATTTCGGGGTTTTCCGCCACGCGTTTCAAAACGGTCTCCTCCAGAAAGCCCGCGTTGACAAAATACAGGCTTTCGTCCACCCGCAGCGTCACGACCGTGGGACAGGTGGTCACGTCATGACGATGGATATTGCGGAAATGCTGGCTGCCGGGAACCAGTCCCACCTCCGCCACATGGGGTCGCGAGGTCTTGATCAAGTGCAGCAGCATCGAGATGACAACGCCCGAAGCGACTCCGGCCTCGACGCCCGTGCCCAGGGTAAGCAAAATGGTGATCGCCACGGCGACAAAATCCGATCTCGAATAGGCCCAGGTTTTTTTGAGGATCGAAAGATCCACCAGACTCAGAACCGCAACGATGATCGTTGCGGCAAGGGTGGCGTTGGGCAAATAGTAAACCAGCGGCGTCAATGACACCGCCGCCAGCGCCAAACCCACCGCGGTATACGCGCCGGCCGCCGGCGTTTCTGCGCCCGCATCGTAATTGACCACCGAACGGGCGAAGCCCCCTGTGACCGGATAGCCGCCCGTAAACGCGGCGCCGATGTTGGCAGCACCCAGGCCGATCAATTCCTGATTGGGATCGATGCGCTGACGTTTCTTGGCGGCCAGCGTCTGCGCGACCGAAACCGATTCGACAAAACCAATAATCGAAATCAGAATAGCTGGCACGAACAACGCCCGAACGAGTTCACCAGACAGACCCGGCATAGTCAGCGGAGGCAGGCTTTGCGGCACTTCGCCCACGATTTTTACGCCGACGGCGTCGAGCTCGAACACTCGTACTGCGACAGTGGTCGCCACAACGGCCGCGACCGGGCCGGTTTTGGTCACAATATCGGCAAGCCCGGGCGAGGCACCGAGTCTTCTTGCCAGCGGCTTGAGCCCCTTGCGTACCCAGAACAGAAAAGCGGTTGCCAAAACCCCGATGACAACCGTCGCAAGGTTCACCTCGCCCAGGTGAGCGATGATCGAGCCGAGCATTTCCGGCAGGGTACGGCCATGGGCATCCACGCCCAGAATGTGCTTGAGCTGGCTGGTGGCAATGAGGATGCCGGAGGCCGTAATAAATCCGGCGATGACCGGGTGGCTCAGGAAATTGGCTAGAAAGCCAAGACGCAGTATGCCAAGCAACACAAGAAAACCGCCAGACAGGAACGCGAGCGTTAACGCGGCGACCGCATAGCCTGCGCTGCCCTGGTCGGCCACTTGCCCCACTGCCGATGCCGTCAACAGCGAGACGACGGCCACCGGCCCCACAGCCAGAGCCCTGCTCGTGCCAAACATCGCATACAGGACAATGGGCACAATCGATGCGTAGATGCCGGCTTCCGGCGGCAGCCCGGCAAGCAGCGCATAGGCCAGCGACTGTGGGATCAGCATGATGGTAACGATCAGCGCGGCGATCATGTCGTTGGACAGCGCGGCCTTGTCGTAGGTGCGAGCCCAGTTTAGCACCGGCACGTAGCGGGACAGATTTATCATGATCGCAGATTTATCCAGAAGAGCGGCCAGCCGGGGCGCGAATCACTTCGATGAAACACCTATCGATTCGGGCTTCGCCAGCCACTCTTTACCGCGCAGCATCGCTTTCCAGTAAATCGGCGGCAGCAACTTTTCCTTGAGCAACCAGGCTGCGCGGGTTGGTTTGGTGCCATCAATCAGAAATTTGGGGAAACTGGGCTTGAGTACACCGCCATAACCGAATTCGGCGAGCACGATTTTGCCTCGCTCCACGGTCAGGGGGCAGGAGCCGTAGCCATCGTATTGCACTACCGCCGAACGACCCGCGATGTCGGCTATGATGTTCTCGGCAACCGTAGGGGCCTGCATGCGCGCGGCGGCTGCGGTCTTCGCGTTCGGCGCATTCATAACATCGCCCAGCGCCCATATGTTGTCATAGCTCGTGTGTCGCAGGGTTGCCTGGTCCACATCCACCCAGCCCGCTGCATCGGCCAGCGGTGACACGCGAATAAAATCTGGTGCTACCTGAGGCGGGCAGACGTGCATCATGTCAAAATCGACGGTCACTTCGGTCGGCTCGGTATCGCGCTTTGCAACCTTGAACGTGGCCTTTTTCCCCGGACCGTCCACGGCGATCAGGTTGTTGAAGAAATTGAGCGTAGCGCCGTACTTCTCCACGTATTTCATCAGGGCCGGAACATAGTCTTTTACCCCGAACAGCACGCCGCCTGCATTCATGAACTGGATATCAATGTTCGGCAGTGAGCCATTGCGCGACCAGGCGTCGCCAGACAAGTACATGGCCTTCTGCGGCGCACCGGCGCATTTGATCGGCATCGGCGGCTGGGTAAACAGTGCACGTCCCTGTTTGAGCCTTTGCACAAGCTGCCAGGTGTAAGGCGCCAGGTCGTAGCGGTAGTTTGAGGTCACGCCATTGCGGCCAAGCGTGTCCTCGAGGCCTTCCACGGCCGCCCAGTCCAGCTTCAGACCGGGGCACACGATGAGCCGATCGTATTTGACGACCCGGCAACCGTCGAGAATCACGGCATTGTTATCCGGTTCAAACGCAGCGACGGCGGCTTTGATCCATTTGACGCCACGCGGAATGAGCGAACCCATGGTCTTCGCCGTGTCCTCCACTTTGAAGATGCCGCCGCCGACCATGGTCCAGCCTGGCTGGTAATAGTGAATGTCGGCAGGATCGATCACGGCAATGGACAGATCCGATTGGCGCGACTGCAAACTTGCTGCGACAGAAATACCACCCGCGCCAGCGCCGACAATCACGATACCGAACCTGGCATCACCTTTGTCGGTCGGCGTCTTGCCGCCGTTGGCGATGCGCCGTGCCACGCCGTTCATGTCATAGCCTGCAGCCTTGGTGGTGGCGAGGATATCGGGCATGGGGCGTGTTTTGGCTTCGTGAAACGACCACAGCGTTGCCGAGCGGGTGCCGCTGCGGCAGTAAGCGAGGATTGGGCGCGGGACGTCGGCCAGCGCCGCGTCGAACGCCGCGACGTCGTCGTCACTTACCTTGCCGGCAACAACCGGTACATAACGTGCTTCGAGCCCGGCGGCGTTGGC
This sequence comes from uncultured Gammaproteobacteria bacterium, assembly GCA_964351665.1. GTDB lineage: Bacteria > Pseudomonadota > Gammaproteobacteria > Xanthomonadales > SZUA-38 > JANQOZ01. The sequence goes on from CAYGPO010000076.1 coordinate 13,992, forward strand.
CGCCCGTTGTATTTCGGGAAAGGTTGGCTGGTCCACGCCCTCGCCATCCGGGCGATTGCAGATAATCGCCTTAAAGCCTTGTTCCTTGAGCGTTGCAATATCATCCGCGGTAATCTGCGGGCTGACGGAAAAATGCAACGTGAGTTTCTTGATGTCCATGATGGTTGTCTTCCCCTTGGTTTTCTACAGAACGTTGACCGGCACTTTAAGCATTTGGTTGCCGTGGTCGTCTGTCGGCACCGACCCTGCGCGCATGTTGACCTGCAGAGAGGGAAGAATCAGGCGCGGCATATCGAGCTGCGCGTCGCGTTGCGTGCGCAGCTTTACGAACTGGTCCCTGGTTCTGCCGCCCCCGACATGAATGTTATTGGCCTTCTCTTCGCCCACCGTGGTTTCCCACGCGATCTCGCGGCCATTCGGGCCGTAGTCGTGACACATGAACAGGCGCATGGCGTCGGGCAGACTCAGCACCTTCTGGATGCTGTCATAGAGCTCGCCTGCATCGCCGCCCGGGAAATCCGCGCGCGCGGAACCACCGTCGGGCATGAACAGTGTATCCCCAACGAACGCAGCGTCGCCGATAACGTGGACCATGCACGCGGGGGTGTGACCGGGTGTGTGCATGGCGAAGGCCTGCATGTTTCCGATGCGGTAGGTGTCGCCGTCCTCGAACAAAACGTCGAATTGGCTGCCGTCGCGCTGGAATTGCGCACCCTCATCGAAGACCTTGCCGAAGGTGTCCTGCACGACAGTGATTTTCGAGCCAATGCCAATTTTCCCGCCGAACTTCGTCTGCATGTAGGGCGCGGCAGAAAGATGATCGGCGTGGACGTGAGTCTCGATGATCCATTCGAGCTCTCCGCCCAGTTCCTTGACGCGGTCAATCATGGCATCAGCGTGATCGAAAGAGATGCGTCCGGCGGCATAGTCGATATCCATGACGCTGTCGATTATGGCGCAGGCCTTTGAGGCCGGGTCCTTGACGATATAACTGATGGTGTTGGTGTCCTCGTCAAAGAACGCCTCGACCTCAGGATGGATGGTCATATTGATTGGGTAGTATGTCATTCCAGATTCTCCAGATTCTCTATGTTCCGTAGTGGCTACGTTGCCGGATGCGACGCCCGATTTGCCGTTATCACGCGCTGAAGCGCAAAGCCGACGATGACGGCGCCCAGAAAAAGGGCCGCTTCCCAGCGTCCCGTGCCAAGCGCCGGGACGGCTGCGCCGGGGCAAAATCCAGCGATACCCCAGCCGACACCAAAGACGGCGGATCCGCCGACCAGCCGAGCGTCGATGACCGTTGCGGTCGGGCGCTGGAAGCGATCAGCCAGGAGCGGCCGCGCGCGGCGCCAAGCCAGTCGATAGCCAACAAAGGTCACGATCAGTGCACCACCCATGACAACCGCAAGGCTCGGGTCCCAGGTGCCGGCAACGTCAAAGAAATTCAGGACTTTTGCAGGATTGATCATGCCGGAGATGGCAATCCCAAGGCCGAAGACCAGTCCGGTTAATAGCGCAAATAGAAGCCTCATGGCATCAGCCTCCGAAAACGTGACGCAGCAGGAAAACGGTCATGCCAGCGGTTGCCATAAAGGTCGGCACTGCCACCATCGAGCGAACGGACACCCGCGCGAGGCCGCAGACGCCGTGCCCGGTTGTGCATCCGGACCCACGCCGCGCGCCAACGCCGACCAGTACGCCGCCGATGACAATCATTACCGGGCTGACCGGTACGTCGATGCGGGGCATGCTGCCGCTCACCGCGAAGATCAGGCCCGGAGCGAGCAGCATGCCGAGCATCATGGCAGCTCGCCACAGGGCTTCGTCCTTGCGCTCGGCAAACACAAGACCTGCCATGATGCCCGTGAAGCCAAGGATGCGCCCGAGCCCGAGCATCAGTAGAACCGTGCTAAGGCCGATTGCCATGCCCCCTGCAAACGAGGCCAGAGGCGTAAATGCTGTTTCCATGGCTCAGCTGCGGCAGGTTTTCAGGCCAAGGACCGAATAGATCGGGCAGATACTGAAAAGCGCCGTCCCCAGCATGACCACACCAGCCGCCGCCGCCGCGTATTTGGCCAGCGCACCGGCAAACACCGGCAGGCCGCTCAGAAACGCGAAATAGAGCAGCGCAAAGCCCAGCACGGCGCGCAACACACGATCAATCGTTCCGACATTTCTCATCACATGTTCCTCGAATAGAGTGGGATGTCCCGAGAATAGCCCTGTGGCCGTGGCGTGTCAGTGACATTGTCACCCACGCTCTTGTGCCTGCGATCAGGCGCTTGCGGCCAACGTGGTCAGGGCGGATTTGTCGGTTAATGAGATGCGTCCGCGGGCCTGGGCGATGAGCTCGCGATTCTGAAAATCGTGCAGGACCCGCGAAATCACCTCGCGGGCCGTGCCCAGTTCCGTGGCCAGCTGCTGGTGGGTGGCGCGAACTTCTTGTTTGTCGCCCGCGAGTGTCAGCAGTCGCTCTGCAAGACGCACGTCGATGCGCCCGAACGCCACGTCATCGACCACCCGCAGCAGGTCGATCAATCGCCTTGAGTAGGCGGCAAAAACGAACTCGCGGAATGCTGCCTCTTCCGCGGCAAGGCGATCAAACGCCGCCTTGGGGAGCTTGACCACCGTCAGGTCTGTTTCGGCGATGCCGTGGGCATTGTAGGACTCTTCGGTCAGCATGCATGCCGTAGTCAGGACGCAGCTTTCACCGGCTTCAACGCGGTAGAGTACGATTTCGCGGCCGGACTCGGACGTCTGGGATACCCGGATGCGTCCGTTGTACAAAAAGAGCAATCCGTCAGGAACGTTTTGCGGACCAAATACTTCAGAGCCCTGCGCCAGGTGCTTTAAGCGAGCTACTTTTAGCAAACGATCGCGGACTTCCTGCGGCAGCGATGCCGTGCCAAGGAATCGTTCGGTCCAGTCGTCGATCGTCATTGCGTGCGGTACGCCGTGACCGTCATGCTCTTCTCCGTCATTGAAGTGGTGGGTGCGGCCAGAACATAAGCCTGACTGGGCAGGTTGCGCAAGTTGCGTGACATTGTCACTGACCAAGTGCGCACCCCGATTTACACTGCTGGACAGCAGCTTATTATACAAAGAGCCACGTCCGGAGGAATTATGGCGCGCTTGATCTCGAAATCCATATTGGCATCGATGGTTTTGCTGCTTGCCGCCTGTAACGGCTCTGAGATCGCTGTTGACCGCGCTGCTCCGGGCGACGGCACCGAGGATGCCAACGACAAATCCATTGCCGACATTGGCATCGAGTACGCCATGAGTACCAAACAACTGCTCGGCAAGAACCTCATCGGTACGATCGACGCAGAAGGTTCCGAAGCGGCGGTGCGCTTTTGTAACGAACAGGCCCTGCCGCTGACCAGTCAGATGGCCACGCAGTACAACGCGCAAATCAGACGGGTTTCCGACCGCCCCCGCAATCCGGCGAATGCCGCCAACGTCGCTGAACTTCGCTATATTGAACAATTCAAAACGGCCGTTGCGAAGGGCGAGCCGATTACACCGGTGGTTGTGAGTGAGGGCACACGGCACGATTTTTACTATCCGATCACAACCAACGCCATGTGCCTGCAGTGCCATGGCCCCGTCGACAAAATTGAACCGGCCGCGCTTGCGGCGTTGCGGGCGCTGTATCCGGATGACGAGGCGGTGGGCTACGGCAGCAATGACGTTCGGGGCATCTGGTCGATACAGTTCGAGAAGTGACATCCATCGAGTTCACGCCCGCCAGCCGCGCGTTGGGTGTGATGTTCATTTTATTCATGCTTCTGCCTGGTGTGGCGGTCGTCGAGGCCAGCGAAGAGAACGCCGATATCCAGTGTGTCGAGGGCTTGGTGGCGTTAGGCCGTGAACGCGGCCAAGGGTTTGCCCTGGTGCGCACCAACGTTGCCGGACGCGACCTGGTCGTATTTGTCGATCAATCAAAAGCGACAGCCGCCGAGGCGATAGACCTGCCCGACGGGTATTATCCTGAGTGAGCTGGGCAGTTTGAAAATCAGTGATGATGACGGCCAGCATTGCTGCATTCGGGCTCGTGCCCCTGTTGTTTGCGACCGGACCGGGCTCCAAAATCCAGCGAAGCTGCCAGATTGGGATACAGATGAGCCTTGCGCGGGTCGACGGGTTTCTCGCTCCCAGAAAGATGAGGACAGTTCATTCAGGGTGTCATTGGAAGCAATCAGGATCACGAGTCTGCCCGACTCATTGACCCGCTTTAGCGCATCGTCGATGGCGCGTACCGGATCGTTCATGTAGTACAGCGAGTGCACCATCAGAACCAGATCGAAGCGCCACTGCTGGGTGAACTGTTCGAACGTACTGTTGTAGGCCTCTACCCGTATATCCTCATCGTCTTTGCGTTCCATGCGCCGGATGAAACGTTCGCACTGCTGGGGGTCAGGCTCAAGGCCCACATAGGAGATGTTAGCGGCATGCTCCTTGTCTGCTGCAGAATTTTTTCGTCCAGGTCGCCGGCGCCACAGCCGACGCTAAAAATACGACGCCTCCTGGGTGGAAAGTTGCGGAATCACATGCTCACTGAACCACCGGACGATCAGCTCACGCTGGTTGCTGGCAGCCTCGTAGGTGTGCAGGCAGGCGGCATAGCGCTGTCCCGCCAGTGGTGTAATTTCATGAAGCGGGGTCATCTCTTGGCGAACGTCTTGGATTTTCATAGTGTCCTGAAATTTTTTCAGGATCACTTTTGGCTTTGTATTTGATCTTGCGGTAGTCTCGTGCCGATGCTTACCGAAAGCTCTCTTTGGCACTGCAGCCGGCCCGGGGCCACCTTTTCTTAGGCGACCATCTCATGCTTGATTTCAGTGGGGTCTCCAAGAACTATTCAGACGTCTGCGCGCTTAAGCGGTGTGACTTATCCATTGCATCTGGTAAAACCACTGTCCTGATTGGCCCGTCTGGCTGTGGCAAATCCACGATCTTGCGGCTGATCATCGGCCTGCAGACGCCGGATGAGGGCAGCATCCACTTTGCTGGCCAGCTGCTTAAACCTGATCTGCTCCCCACGTTGCGTCTGCGCATGGGCTACGTCATTCAGGATGGCGGGCTGTTCCCACACCTTAGCGCATATGACAACGTAGCGCTGATGGCCCGGTTCCTGCGCTGGCCGGATCAACAGTTATCAGTACGCGTCACCGAACTGGCCGAACTCACCCACTTCCCCGTCACTGCCCTTGGGCGATTCCCGAACCAGCTTTCCGGCGGGCAGCAGCAGCGCGTCAGCTTAATGCGCGCCCTGATGTTAGACCCAGAAGTACTTTTGCTCGATGAGCCGCTAGGTGCCCTGGACCCAATGATTCGACTCGACCTACAAAATGATTTGCGAGACGTATTTACCAATTTAGGCAAGACCGTCGTCATGGTGACCCACGATCTGGGCGAGGCCGCATTTTTTGCCGATATGGTGGTCCTGCTCCGGGACGGGCGGATCATACAGCAGGGCAGCATGAAGGATTTGTTACGGGCACCGGCTGATGATTTTGTGCGACGCTTTATTCAGGCCCAGCGTTCGCCACTGGAAAGCCTGGAGATCTCCGGTTGAGGGCCCGATTTGCTGGCTTCCTGGTGTGGGCCCTGGTGGGAGGCTTGTTGCCGGCGGACAGTAGTCTCGCCGCTGACGAGCCAGCGATGGTGGTTGGTTCCAAGAACTTCACCGAGGGCGTGGTGCTGGGTGAACTCGTTCGGGGGTTGGCAGCATCCACCGGGCGCGGTGTGGAGCATCGCCAGGCCCTGGGCGGCACGCGTCTGGTCTTTAACGCTCTGGTATCGGGCGAAATCGATATCTACGCGGAGTACACGGGAACGCTAACCCACGAAATTTTCTCCCAGAGCAAACCGACCTCGGAAAGTGACTTGAAAGACCAGCTCGCCGCCTTAGGCCTGGTCATGAGCCGGCCACTGGGTTTTCGCGACAATTTTGCCTTGGGCATGCGCGAGTCGGTGGCGGAACGTCTCGACATCCGCCGCATCTCAGATCTGCGCGGGCACCCGGACCTGGTGTTTCGGTTCGGCACCGAGTTTGTCGAGCGCGGCGACGGTTGGCCCGGGCTACGTCTGCACTATGACCTGCCACAGCGCGACGTGCTCGGCGTGGAGCACGATCTGGCCTATCGCGGCCTCGAGGCGGGTGATGTGGACCTGACGGATCTTTACACCACGGATGCTGAAATTGCGTACTACGGACTGCGTACCTTGGAAGACGATCGGGGCTACTTTCCGCCTTACGAGGCCGTTTTGCTGTACCGGGCTGAGCTCGAGCAGGAGCACCCTGCCGCGCTGGCTGCCGTACTTCGCCTGCAGGGACTGATCAATGAAGCGCAGATGATCGCGATGAACTCCCGGGTCAAGCTGGACGGGGTGCAGGAGGTTGTGGTTGCGGCGGATTTTCTGGCTGCCAGCCTTGGCCTCGACATCGTGGCTAAATCCAGCACTCGCCTTGGACGCTTTTGGGTTAATACATTGCAGCACGTAGCGCTGGTTGCGGTGTCGCTGTTTGCAGCAATTATCGTGGCGGTGCCATTTGGCATCGCAGCAGCCCGCTGGCGCCGGGTTGGTCAGCTTATCCTTGGAGTTGTTGGCGTCGCACAGACCATTCCGGCGCTGGCCCTGCTGGTCTTTATGATTCCGCTGTTTGGGATCGGAGCGGGGCCCGCGGTGATCGCGCTGTTTATCTACAGCCTGCTGCCTATAGTCCGCAACACCTATACTGGCTTGACCAGTATTTCTCCGCAGCTGATCGAATCGGCGAAGGCCCTGGGCCTTCCTGCCGGCGCTCGATTGAGGCTAGTAGAAGCCCCGCTGGCAGCACTATCAATACTGGCTGGCATCAAAACAGCGGCCGTCATTAACATCGGCGCCGCCACCCTGGGGGCACTAATCGGTGCCGGAGGTTATGGCCAGCCGATACTGACAGGCATACGACTGGACGATGTTGGGCTGATTTTGGAGGGCGCCGTGCCGGCGGCGGGCCTTGCTATCGTGGTGCAACTCCTGTTCGAATGGGCAGAGCGGGCGATCGTCCCGCGCGGTCTCCGCGAATCCACGCGGGCCTGACCTTCAAACAAGGATGCATGATGACGGGGCTGGCCGATACCTTTGAGCGCAGCTGTGAGCACTGGAGTGACGCCGGGCGCAATGAAATGGAGGCCTTCTACGAGCTGGCCAAAGTTGACTACCAACACCTGGCGAAGGCCTATCAATGGGGGGATGCGTTCCGCTCCCTTGCCAGCGACAAACCTGGAGTCCGCTTGATCGACGTTGCCTGTGGCAGCGGCAAGTTTCCACAAGCGCTGCTGGCCTATGGGGGCATTGCCGAGCTGGCCCAAACCATGGGCTTAAAGGTCGACTACGATTTGCTCGACCCCAGCGATTTTTCCATCCGTGAGGCTAAACAAGCTCTGGCCGAACCGTTTCATGCCGGCGCCGAGTTCTGCTGCACACTGCAGGGTTAGAAAGAGCAACCCGGCCAATACGACATCGCATGGGCCACCCACGCGCTGTACTGCGTGCCGGCAGAGGAACTGGAGCAGGCGCTGGCCCGCATGTGCAGCGCGTTGGCCCCTGATGGGTTTGGCTTTGTCGCCCAGGGCCTGCGCGATGGTCATTACGTGGGTTTTTATGATCACTACCTGGCAAGCCTGAGCGACCTCCAGGGCACCCCCTACAGCGATGGTGGCCAGGCAGAGGCTGCTCTCAAGAACCTTGGCATGCAGGTGAGAACACGGGCCTTGGAATATACCACCGTAGCCCCCGCGCAGCGGCCAGAACTGTTGGAGCAGTATCTGCAGCGCTGCGCCTTCGACCACACTTATGGCCTGGACGAAATGCAGCAGCTTGAACCGCTGGCGGGGTATCTGAGGTCATGTCGCGACCCGGTGTCGGGTGACCATCACTTTCCTCAGCGGGTGGGGATGACGCTGTTTTCCCACACCGAAGCCGGTCTTGCGCTGCACGATTCCAGCGTATCTGCCGCCGCTGTGGGGCCACTGGAATGAAAGGCGACTTTCCGCTACAGAACCCGCTGCGAGGTGACGAGATTTCCAGGGAGTGGGATCACGACAACCAGCAGTGGTGGAACCAGTACATGGCCAGCGCCGACAACGAGATGGATGCCCTATCGGGCCCGGCCATCGACCTGCCCTCTGTTCCGCCCGCTGATGGTCCATTGCCCACCCTCTCCCAGGTTGATGAGGAGCTTAACGCTTCCTACGAGCTCGACCCGCTTGCGGCGCAGCAGTTCCATCGCGATGGCTATGTAAAGCTCAAGCGTGTGCTCTCGCCACCAAAAATATCTGTACCGCGTGGATTCCGTTACAGGCGATTCCCCAAAGCATGGGTCCGCTGGCATTTGCGCTGGGCATGGATAACTACCAGCTGGTGAAAGCCCTCGACCACAGCAGATTTGACCGCAGCTACGACCGTGCCGTGAGCGAGACTTTTGCGGCCCAAGGCATTGTTGTCGACGATGGGCCGTTCGAGATCGGTGAGATTAGTTTTCACCATGCTCAGTCCTTTCATACGGCGGGCCCCAACAAGACCACTAAGCCTCGCATGGTTTTGGCAACTACCTATTTCGAAGACGGCGCGCGGGTCATTCCGTCTCCCACCATGATCTCCGGCGATTGGCGAAAGTTCATGCCCGGCGTTGGCCCTGGCGAGACCATACAAAGCCGCTATAACCCAGTCTGCTTCCCCCGTGAAAGCTGATACTCCGTTCAATGGCGTTGGGCACTTAACCCTCGGAAACGTAAGGTGACGAATTTTCGAACAAACTACTGTCCGTAAGCACTCAGCACCGCCGCATAAAGCCCCACCGCGTCAAAAAGATTAGCCAGCCGCAGGTTTTCGTCCCTGCCGTGCTGATTGTTGTCGTGGTTGGCAATGCTGCTCGTTGGTGCATCCAGCACGGCGGCGGTGCTGACCGTGGGACCCGCTGGCAGCTTGGCTGATCTTCATTCGGCCCTTACTACTTCCCGCTTATCCGGGCAGGTCTGGGCGCAAAAAAACGCCCGGCGACTCCATCGCCGGGCGTAGAATGACCGACGCTATTGCATATCGACCA
>CAYGPO010000077.1:0-22873 GCA_964351665.1 uncultured Gammaproteobacteria bacterium
AATGCGGGCTAGCAGCCTGCCTGTGAAAGGCCTAACCTTTGAGGGGCGCCGCTGTATGCTGGCGAAACTTCCAACGATCGTAGAGGTTGAACTGGCGAAACAGGCCCACGCTTCCGAACCGGTTATGGATTATGTTGGTATTGAACGTTTATTTTGGGAGTGATTATTGTCTTGAACACTGGCATTAGGCTGATGGTGGTTTGTTGTCTTTTCTTAAGTCTCGAAGGCTTTGCCCAAGACCGTCCAGGCACCGGCCAACAATACGCAGAGTTTTCTGAATGTCGTTTGATAAGCGGCCAGTCAATTGCGCCCTGTCGAATCGGCTATCGCACCTTTGGCACCCTCAATACGGATAAGACTAATGGGGTCCTGATTCCAACCTGGTATACCGGCAACTCAGCTGGCCATGCTTATCTGGCTTCCCCTGAATTGGTTGATCCGCAACAGTATTTTGTGATCATCGTTGATGCCCTGGGCAATGGCGTGTCTTCCTCACCTTCCAACAGTGACGCCCAAGCCAACGGCGGATTTCCTGAGATCACCATTACCGATATGGTGAACAGCCAGCACAGGCTGCTCACCGAAGTGCTCAATATTCCCTCCCTGCAAGGTATCGTCGGCTTGTCCATGGGCGGTATGCAGGCCTTCGAGTGGTCGGTTCGCTATCCCAAGTTCTCCGGCAAGATCGTGGCCGCAATTGGCAGCCCGCAACTGCCGACCTTTGACATCGCCCTGTGGACCACCACTAACAGCCTGCTGGCGTTGTATCGTCAATGTGAGTGCAAACAGGCGCTGGAGGCGATGGCAGGATTTTCGATGACCGGCCAGGTACCCACAAAACTGGGCAACGATATCGGCAGGACCGATGCGGCAGAGAGCATCGCCGCGGGTGCTGCCGCCCGAGGCGAGACCATCAGTATTGCGCAGACCTGGGACCAGCAACGCCAGGCCGAGGCAATGATTGATCACGATATTGCACGAGACTTTAACAACGATCTCCAGAAAGCCGCTCAACGTGTGGAATCTGAGTTTCTGATTATCGTTGGCGCGGATGATCGAGTGGTCACCCCCCAGCCCGCCAAAGACTTTGCGCGGCTGATTGATGCACAGCTCATTGAGCTGGACGAAGATTGCGGACACGCAGATCCATGGTGCGCAGCCGATGAGTTTTCGACCTTGGTCCGCGGGTTTTTGAGCGGGCCATAATCCCAGTCCCCGTCCTAGCCCGTTGAATAAACTCGGCAACGGTCGAGCTGTTACTCTGCATTTGGGTGCAGGTCCTGGCACTTAAAATCTTAGGGTATCAATATCCCGAACCGTCATCTGGCGGTCATGATCGGCCCCCATACTCCGCTGTTTTGTCACCTCCCAATGGTGGAAAACGCTCATGTCCCCCCGTCATAACCTGAATATTCCTGCCTGAATGCGCCGTCGCCTCGTGCTGTATCCGCTGATGTTTTTGTCCGGATTTGCCGGCCTGAGCTATGAAATGGTCTGGACGCGGATGCTGTCCACCGCCCTGGGACACGAGATTGTCGCGGTACTGGCGGTGGTAGCGGCGTTTTTTTCCGGTTTGGCCATAGGCGCCTGGCTGCTGGACAAGCCCATCAGAAACAGTCAGCGCCCCTATCTGTGGTATGCACTGTTGGAAGCAGTGATCGGCATTTGGGCGCTGCTGCTGGTTGTGCTGGTGCCGCCGTTTAATGATCTGGTGCCTACTTTGATCGGTGAACAGCCGGACGAAGTCCGCCAATGGTTGATTTCATTCCTGCTCACGCTGTTGCTGCTGTTACCCGCCACCGCTGCTATGGGCGCCACGCTGCCTGCCATGGAAAAAATAGTCACGTCGGGTCACCAGCAGCGCCGGGTTGTAGGCGGCCTCTACGCGATCAATACCTTCGGCGCCGTTAGTGGCACCCTGGCGGCCACGTTCCTGCTGATTCCAGCGTTGGGTTATTCAGCGACTCTCATCGGTCTGGCAATGATCAACGGAGTTTGTGTGCTGGTTGTGCTGAGCCAGCGACAGCGATCAGAGCGCCGGCTCCTGCCACGCCACGGCGCTGCTTTAGCCGGCGAACTCACATCGTATCGGATTGGGTTGACGCTGCTGCTCACCGGCCTGTTGGGAATCGGTTATGAGGTGTTGGCCATCCGGGTGCTGAGCCAAGTGCTGGAAAACACGATCTTTACCTTTGCCAACCTGCTGGCGGTGTATCTGTTTGGTACAGCCTTGGGTGCCGCGCTGTATCAGCGCTTTCAACCCAAACGCTCAGACCGTACTATCCTCGGCGGGCTGCTGCTGGCGATGACCGGCGCCGGGTTAATTGGGGTCATGGTGCTGGCCCAGGCAGGCTCGCTAAATCAGTTTCTGCTGGCCCAGCTGGGGTTTGGTGTCGCCCCGGCGGTTGTTGGAGAACTGCTGATTGCAACGCTGGTTTTCCTGATGCCCACCCTGGTAATGGGGGCAACCTTCGCCCACCTGGCCCAGGCCTCACGGTCCGGCCTGGGCTTAGGTCGGGCATTGGCCCTGAACACTCTGGGCAGCGCCCTGGCGCCATTGCTGTTTGGGGTGGTGCTGTTGCCGGTGCTGGGGCCGCTGAACGCGCTGTTAATGGTTAGCGTAGCCTACCTGGCGCTGCTACCAAGGATGGCATTAGGCCCGCTGTTGGCCAGTGGTCTTAGTCTCGGCGGCGCTGCGGCTTTGGCGTTGTCGCCGCTCAACTTAAGATCCACCACCATTCCTGAGGGCGGCGAATTATTGGCCTATGCGGACGGCGTTATGGCCTCGGTAGCGGTGGTCTCCGATGCCAGCGGCGCCCGCCACCTCAAGGTGAATAACCACTACACCATGGGTGGCACCGCCACATCTTTTGCCGATCGACGCCAGGCTCACCTGCCGCTATTGCTGCACCCCGACCCCCATTCGGCGCTGTTTTTAGGTATCGGCACGGGAGCGACCTTTCTGGCCGCCGAAAGCCACCCCAATCTGACCGCAACCGCAGTAGAGCTGGTGCCGGAAATCTGGCCTTTGGTGCAGCATTTCGGACCCTCAGCGCAGGTGTTAGGGCAAGATCCGCGGTTCCGGCTGGTTACGGCAGACGCGCGACGTTTTGTGCGGGCCAGCGACCAACAGTTTGATGTCATCATCGCGGATATTTTTCACCCATCCCGGGACGGTGCGGCCTCCCTTTACACCCTGGAGCACTTCAGGGCAGTTAGGTCACGATTGGCTGCCGAGGGCCTATTTTGTCAGTGGCTGCCGGTTTTTCAGCTGGACCTTGAGACGCTAAAAATCATTCTGCGAACGTTTAGCGATGTGTTCCCCACCAGTCATGCCACCCTGGCCCATTTCAGCCTGGGTCAACCGGTACTGGGTCTGATCGGTCAGATCCAGCCTGCCTCCTATCCAGAGGGCTATCTGCGTCAGCGCGTAAAGGATCGAAAGCTGGCGGAAGAGTTGATAGCGATGCGCCTCACCTCAGACTACGAGCTGCTGGGCGGGATCCTTGGCGGCAGCAGCAGTCTGAGGGATTTTGCTGGCGCGGCGCCACTGAACACCGATAATTTGCCCCTGGTAAGTTTTACTGCGCCGGGCTTTGTTTATGCCGCCCCCGAGCCGCCAGCGATGAGACTACTGGCCCTGGTAGACGCGTTGTCGTCCAGTACTGACGGTTTAATCGACCCTGCTGCGCCCGCCAGTTTCCATCAGCGTATGGCAGCGTACTGGGCTGCTCGCGACGCCTATCTCAGGGCGGGCGTGGGGGTGAGGCCCAGCAATGATCTCACGGTTATGTTGGATCAGATCGCCCAGCCGCTGCTCAACGTGGTTGAGCTGAGCGCGGATTTTTCTCCGGCCTATTTGCCGCTGCTGCAAATGGCGGCGGAACTGCACCCGCAACACCCTGAGGTGTCCCGATCACTACTGGCGGCCCTCAATGAAGCCAACCCCTTGCGGGCCGAAGCGCGCCGCCTGCAGCGCCAGCTTTTTTCCGAGGAGTAGGCCATGAGCCGCAACGTAACGGAATCCTTGGTATCACTGTTTCCCACCCCATTGCTGATTTGTGAGCAGGTGCTGGACGCAGATCTGATCAAGGCCCTGACCGATCAGGCAGCGCTGTCGCTGCTGCAGGCCAATAGCAACAACGACCTGCTGTCCCATACCCAAATGGCCGACCCGAAAAACGACAGGCTGTTTGCCCGGGTGGTGGAAAACCTTACACCCTCGCTGGTGCGCTTAGGGCGACTGATGTTTGGCCAGGATCTGCGTTGGAACGTCAAGGAGGCCTGGCTGAATGTCCTTCAGCCAGGCGGCTCCCAGTACATGCACTCTCACGCCAACAGCTTTGCATCCGGCGTGATTTATCTAACGCCCCAGCACGAATCCTCGCGCACGGTTTTTTTGCGCAGTATGGGTGGCGGCAGCTTTGTGTTCAAAAACGAAGGTGAGGGGGTGGAAATGAACCCCTACAACGCAGACCGCTGGATCATGCCTGAAGTGGCGCCTGGGGACATGGTGCTTTACCCCAGCTACCTGATCCATGGCGTGCCGCCCAATCAGGGCCCCCAGCGTATGACCCTGGCATTTAATGCCACCCCTAACCAGCTGAACAGTCATGGCTATCAGATCCGGTTTGACGAGCCTTAACGGCGAGGTGGAGCCAAACCGGGAGCATTGAAGGGACACTTTCTAGGATAAAAAAGGGGGCCGAGGCCCCCAGGTTTGTTTTTCGCCAATTGCTATATCTGATCAGTTGCTGCCAGTGTCGATAAAGATCGGATTGGTATACAGCCAGATATCGGCCCAGGCCTCCAGATCCGCGGTAAGGACACCGAACACGTGGGGAGGGCAGGCCGCGTCGTCACAAACAATGTTGTCCGACAGCGCGTCCGACAGCGGGTTGCCGTCTGCGTCCCGCTCATTGGGCGTGCCAGGCGGGAGATTGCTGGCGCGGGCCCGCACGTAACCATCGTTGGTAAAGTTTGCGGTCCAGGTTAGCGTGTAGGTCTGATCTTCGGTTTGCTCGGTGGACAGCTCCGGGTTCTCCCAGCTGGCGACAATCCGGGTGGTGTTTGGCGCCAGCGGATTGAAGTAGTCGGGATCGGCCGGCGTCAGCTGAGGCCCCACTTCTCCTGCGATCAAGTCCATGTGGGCCACCTGTGGATTGTTCAGCGCCTGGCTGATGCCAATCTGCTTAAGCGACGGATTGGGGAAAGAGTAAGGGCTGTTGCTTTTCGCCCCGGGGTCGGTCACCCGGATGGTCACCTGAACCTGACCGCCACCGGCGAGCTGCAGGGTTTGCCCCATAGTGGCGCACTGACCCCGGGCACAGGCTTCAAAACTGACCTCATTGACCAACTGCCCTTGAGTGACATACACGTTGCCGCTGCGCAGGCCATCAACAATATCCTGGGCTGGATCCCGGTCTGGACGGTCAATTACAAAGGTGACGTTGTCCTGGTATTCGCCAGGCCAGAAATCCAGCGTGCTTTCAAAGTCCATTGGGCCAAAGCTGCCGCGACTGTGCCAGTCGGAGCTGCCGAAGAACCAGAACCTGCGACCTTCACTCAGCATCGCATCCCACATGGTACGCACACCGGGCCGACACAGCGTGACTTTGTTGGGATCCTGGTTGTCGCCGATGGCCTCCAGGTCAGCACCGGCTAAAAACCGGGCCGGGTTGATGGGTGTTCCATCAAAATCTCGGCCCGGCAATGAGTTCTCGCCGCCGCCATAGCAGCCGGTGCCACCATAGGTATACAGGCCAGCGGTCGGCCGGCCGGCGTTATAGGTCCCGCGGTCGTAGCCAGCCTGGTGTCCCGGTTGGGTTTCAAAGCCAAAGTAAACATCGGGCGCCGCCGTGTGGTAGTCACGGAAGTGCTCTACGTTATAGCCTTCGTTGTCGTCGGGGATAAACGCGCCCTGGCGTTCAACGTGAGCGCCTACGGCAAAGCCGTCGTTGGGGAAGTTTTCCTGGGTCCAGATTGCCGCAGCCACTGACTTCACGTGGTCACCCACGTCGTCAATATTGATGCCGCCAGTCAGGGTGGCGTTGTAGTTGGATGGCCCTTCGGTGGTGCGACCGGCAAACAGTGAGATTAGTTGGGCGTTGCCCGCTGCGCTTAATTCGCAGGTCCAGCCCTGTCCGCCACCTTGGCTGGTGTCGTTTGAGTTGGCGCCGAAACAGTATTCAAACTGCGCCATGGCGTCAGAATTGGGCGCCTCGTCATATTGGCCGGTCACAATGGAATTACTGCCGTGTTCGTGACCCGGCACTACCCACTCAAGGCCCAGGAACGCTTCCTTGGCTTCGTTGCCTGGCGCTTCCCGTTCGGTGACCAGCGTGTCAAGCTGAAATTCCTGCAGGCTCTGCCAGCGCCACATGCGCCGCACCGTGGCGCCGTTGGCCTGGGTAGCGGTAACCAGGTCACCCTTGATGGCATCTTCGCCAACGGTGTTTTGCCAAAGTCCAGGGCTAAATTCGCTGGCCGTGGAGAAATACAGGAAGTCGTCGATCCGGCAGTCACGCTGACCAGAACCGCTGTGACCCACCTGAATAAACCAATCTAAATAGCTCAGCGATTCCCTGGTCAGTGTTTTAACTGAGGTGGATCCGTCGGAGCATGTGGTGTGGTTGTGGAAATCCCCTGATACGTAACTACCTTTGTTGGCAAGTCCAGGCAGATCGAATACCCGAAACTTATTTTCTTCTGCTGCCGGCACAGTTGCTGGCTTGTTATCGTCTTGAGCGGTGGCGGCGGAAACGCAAAGGCCTGCCGCCAGTGATGACGCTACCGCTAGCGAAAGCGGAGATCGCAACAGTTTATGTCGCATTTGGTTATAGCTCCCTGAAGGTTTGAATGTGAATACGGGTGCGACGTCAGCCCGCCGCACCCGCACAAGGTAGAGATGGTTTGTGACAGGGTTGCGTCTGAAATATGACAACGGGGGAAAATAAAAATCGACATCTTGCTGTCACAAAATTGTTATGTGACGTCACTAGTCTGCGGTGCTGATTCATCAGCTTCTCTAACCCATCAGGACGCCAATGCTTAGTCTCGCCCGTGAACCACTTACCCAGTTTCTTCTCATAGGCGTTGTCATTTTTGGGCTTGAACAATGGGTCTTGGACAACACCGAAACACCTCGCAGAATTGTGGTCGACACCGAGCAGTATCAGGAGCTGGTGGGCATTTTTCAGGAAGGCCAGGGCCGCGAACCCACGCCGGAAGAAATGCAAAATCTGATTATTAAGTGGAGCCAGAACGAGGTGATGTATCGGGAGGCACGCCTGATGGGTCTGGATCTGGGTGATGAGATGATTCGCCAGCGCCTCATACTTAAACTGCGCAATGTGCTGTTCAGCAATCTGATTACTGAAATTCCCAGTGACGAGGTTCTGGCCGCGTGGTTTGAACAACACCGGGACGCCTATGATCGCCCGTCGCTGTACGATTTCGAGCAGTTTTCCCTTCCTGAACCAGGCACCGTGGAGGTCGCCCTTGCCCTGGCTGAGAAGATGAATCTGGACCCGGCGGTAGAACCGCCCGCCGAAGCCCGGCTGCGTCGCTACAAGCGTCGGCCCGCCGTGAACGTAACCTCGTTGTTTGGCCAGGGCCGGTCCGCCCATCTGCTCCAAGGGCCGGTAGGCATCTGGAAAGCGGTGCCGGCAGATCGTAGTTGGCACCTGATGCGCATTACCAAAGTTTACCCGGGCCAGCCAGCGGAATTTGCCGATGTTCGCTCCCAGGTCGTAGTGGACTGGGAAGACGATGCGCGTAAACGCGAGCTGACGGCGGCCCTTGGGTCCATTGTGGAACGATACGAGATCCAGGTAGACATCAAGACAGCGGTCAACGGCAAGCCAGGCTCTGGGTTTACCCCTCAATCCACCTCTGTGCAGAACGAACCGGTAGGCAGCCTGACCGCATTATGAAACACCTCAACGATGGAATCTCCGGTGTTTACCGTCTGCTGCTGCACGGAATCTTTGCGCTTGCTCTGGCTATCGCCATGCCGCTGATGGTCGCTCCGGCTCTGGCCCATGAAACACCTATAGCACTGCTCCAATTGCGGGAGTCTCAGCCCGGGACCTTTGTCGAGTTCTGGAATTATTCTTCTTCGGTAAACCTGGAGGCGCCGATACCGGTGTACCCCGAACACTGTCGCTACCTCGCACCCCGGGTAGAGTGCGGTGAACGTGGTTTGGTTGGTCCCTTAACCTTTCAAAAGCTGGGCGAGGACTATTCCGCTGCCGTGGTGAGAGTTCGGCCACTGGAGGGCAGCACCGTCAGCTTCACATTGACCGCTGCACAGCCGTTGGTCAACCTGACGCCCACCGGGGTCCTGCCCTGGACAGACGTTGCAGCGGCTTACATACCGCTGGGCTTCGAGCATATTGCTCTAGGCGTTGACCACCTGCTGTTTGTGCTGGGGCTGATGCTGCTGGTGAGTACACGCTGGCGACTGATCAAGACCATCACTGCTTTCACCATCGCTCACAGTATAACCCTGGCTGCGGCTACCTTTGGGTGGCTGGGCGTACCGGAAAGCGCGGTTAACGCAGCCATTGCCCTGAGCATCGTGTTTGTGGCGGTGGAGGTGATCAAGCTGCGCCAGGGTCAGCCAGGTTGGAGCGCGCGATATCCCTGGGCGGTGGCGTTTGGATTTGGCCTCCTGCACGGCTTTGGTTTTGCCGGCGCGCTTACCAGCATTGGCCTGCCGTCGGAAAACCTCCCAGCGGCCCTGCTGTTTTTTAACGTCGGAGTCGAGCTTGGGCAGCTGGCTTTTGTGCTAACCGTGCTTGTGATGCTTCGCGCCCATCAACAGTTGGATGCCCGGCTTCCCAAGTCTGGCGAAACCGTGGTGGTCTACGCTATGGGCGGTATCGCCAGCTTTTGGTTTCTGTCCCGCTTCAACATGATTCTGGCACCGGTACTATGAATAACTTTCCAGGCCGGCTCAGGCAGCCGTTCACCCGCGGTTGCCTCCTGCTTTTTTTTGCCTGGCCGATCTTGGCACTGGCGCACAATGACCAAGGGCTCAGCGGTGGGCTCATTAGCGGCCTGCTGCATCCCGTTTTGGGTCTCGACCACCTGGTAGCGATGGTTGCGGTGGGACTTTGGGGCGCCCAGCTGGGACCGCCCAGCATCTGGCTGTTGCCCATCACCTTTCCTGGCGTGATGGCGTTGGGAGCTCTGCTTGGGCTACTCAACGTTGGTCTGCCTGGTGTCGAATTTGGTATCGCCGGCTCTGCCCTGATGCTGGGTCTGCTGGTCGCGGCCGGAGCAAAAGCGACGGTTTGGTTTGCCGCCATTGTGGTGGGGCTGTTTGCGGTTTTTCACGGCTACGCCCACGGCATCGAAGTCCCTGAAGCCGCCAATCCCCTGGCCTATGGGGTGGGGTTTATCGTGGCAACTGGCCTGTTGCATCTGGTCGGCATCAGCCTTGGGCTGCTGCTGAAGTGGCCTGCAGGTCGCGTGTTTGTCAGGCTCTGCGGTGTAGCGGTGGCTGGCGTTGGAGCGTTCTTCCTGCTGGGCGCAGCGTCGTGACCAGGTTGCCGATAGTGGGCGCCGGCGTGCTGCTGGCATCGCTGCCGAATATCGCCAGCGCCCATCTGGTGTCCACGCGCTTTGGAGAGCTTTACAGCGGGATGCTGCATCCGCTGACCACGCTGCAACACCTGCTGCCCTGGGTTGGACTGGCGCTGCTGGGTGGGCTGCTGGGCGCTAGCACTTCGCGCTGGTCCCTGGCTGTGTTTCCCTCCGCCGTCTTGCTTGGCAGCCTGCTTGCTCCCGTGCTGGGGCCGGCTTCGTCCTGGGCATCCAGCGCCAATCTGGTTTCCATCGCGGTTATTGGGCTGCTGGTGGCGATGGCGGCAAAATTGGGCCGAGGGCTGTTTGTTGGTCTGTGTCTTATTTTGGGTATAAGCCACGGTATCGCCAACGCCAATCCTGATCTGACGGGGTTTCCCCACCTGCTGTACAGCATCGGGGTGGCGCTGGCAGCCTACCTGTTGATCACACTGACTACGGGTCTGTTTGACCATCTCGCCGGAAGGTTCCGGTGGGGGTGCATCGCGCTGCGCGCCGGCGGCAGCTGGATTCTGGCGGCGGGGCTGGTGTTTGGCGGCTATACCCTAATGCTGGCAACCTAGGCCATGGGTATGGTTCACAGTCCCAGGTGTTACCTTCTGGCTTTTTCGGTGTTGGCGTGCAGTGCCTGCGGGACATCGCCAAAACTCTCCGGCCCGCAACAGCGAACCCCAGCACTGGCTGAGCCCAGTGAACGCGAGCTTGCCAGGTTTCTACTAACGCCGGTATTTGACATACTCGACTGCACCCAGCAGGGTTTTATTGAGGCTGGTGAAGTGGACGAACATCTGTCGTTTATGTTTACTCCATTAGACCGGGACCAATCTATGGCGATCACGCCGGATGAGTTTGTGCTGGCATCAAGATCCGAGGATCGCAGGATGCAAGAGGCGGTTTTCTCACTGGCCGACCAAAACGCTGACGGCCGACTAACCGTGATGGAATACCGCATTCGCCTGATGTCGATGATTAATTCAGCAGACGACAACGGTGATGGTGAGGTAACCCAGCAGGAACTGGCCGCGATGCCCGCCAGCGGAATAACAAATTGATGTCGCCATGGGAAAAGACTAGTCGCCATGCCCGCACTTCTAGCAACGTTTTTTTTGATCCCCGGTCTGGCCGCCGCCACCGACGATACCAGTCCCTTACTGGAAGAAGTTGTGGTCTATGGCCGGTCAAGCCAGCTGCTGGGCATTGCCAGCTCAGCGTCAGAAGGTGTGGTGGGCTACGACGATATTTCCCTGCCGCCGCTGCTGCGCACCGGTGAACTGGCCGAGGCAGTGCCCGGCGTTGTAGCAACCCAGCACTCAGGTACCGGCAAAGCCAACCAGTTTTTTCTCCGCGGCTTCAATCTGGATCATGGCACCGACTTTGCCGCCAGCGTCGACGGTGTGCCCATTAACATGCGAACTCACGGCCACGGACAAGGTTACCTGGATCTGAACTTCCTGATTCCGGAGCTGGTTGCCAACACCCGCTACCGGAAAGGCCCTTACTCCGCCCAGGTGGGCGACTTCTCCAGCGCCGGTAGCGTAGATTTTGAACTGTATGGCCGCTTGCCCGAATCGGCCCTGACGTTCGCTCGGGGCGAAAATGGCTACTACCGGGGCTTACTCGCCAGCACCGCTGACCTTAACGCCGCGGCATTAACCCTTGCGCTGGACATCACCGGATACGATGGGCCCTGGTTGCTGGAGGAGAACCTAGCCCAGAACAAACTCTACGCGGCGTATGCCTCGGACAACGGCGTACTGAAGTCTCGCTACAGCCTGCAGTATTACGACAGCCAGTGGGATTCCACCGACCAAATCCCCGCCCGCAGTGTCAGCGGCGGGGCAATCAATCGGCTGGGTTTCATCGACCCAGATCTGGGCGGCCAGACGCGACGGATCGCGCTGAGTGGGCAATGGCAGGCCAACAGCTGGAGTGCCAGCGCCTATGCACTGGATTACGACTTCACGTTGTTTAGTAATTTCACCTATTTTCTGGAAAACCCAGATCGGGGTGATGAGTTTGAGCAGCGCGACAGCCGGCAAATTTATGGTGGCAATTTTGACCAGGTATTTGTGTATGCGCTGGCTGGGCGACCCTTAACGCTGGGCTGGGGCCTTGAGGCCCGACTCGACGATATCAATGAAGTAGGACTTTACCGCACCCAGGCCAGGCAACGTTTCGATACGGTGCGCAGCGACGATGTTGCCGAAAGCTCCCTGGCGGCCTATGCCGAGGTCGACTGGTCGATAACCGAACGCCTTCGCGCCAACCTGGGCCTGCGGGCGGACTATTTGCGCTGGACCGTTAACAGCGTTCTCCCTGTCAATAGTGGCCGCGGTAGCGACACCCAGCTCAGTCCTAAGCTGTCGCTGGCCTATCGCCTGAACGACCGGCTGGAAGGATATGCCAACTTCGGCCGCGGTATGCACTCAAACGATGTGCGGGGGACAACTATTGAATTGGATCCAGCTTCAGGTGAGCCTGTTTCAGCGGTGTCGGCATTGGTGCCATCCAGCGGTGCTGAGCTGGGATTCAGGTACGAGCAGGGTCCTGATTTTAACGCGGCCGTGGCCGCATTCTGGGTCGAACTGGACTCCGAGCTGGTTTTTGTCGGCGATGCCGGCGGCACCGAACCCAACGCCGCCAGCCGCCGTCGCGGCGTCGAACTGTCAGCATTCTGGCGCGCTTCCAGCTGGCTTGCCCTCAACGCGGCCTACACCTACGCCGACAGCAATTTCATCGGTGTGCCAGAGGCGGAGCGTGAGATACCAGGCGCCATCAAACAGACTTTCACCCTCGGTGCCAACTCGGTCTGGGGTAACGGTTGGCGAGCCAGCCTTCGCCTACGCCACCTGGGTGAAGCGCCGCTGATTGAGGATGGTTCGGTGATGGCCGATAGCTCAACGCTAGTGAACGCCGGCATTGCCTACCGACGCGGGCCGATGGAGTGGCGTCTGGACCTATTCAATCTGCTCAACTCCGACGACACCGACGTCGTCTACTTCTACCAATCGCGGTTGCCTGGTGAGTTGACGGCCGGCGTTGCCGACCGACATTTTCATCCGCTGGAGCCCCGAACCTATCGGGCCTCTGTCACCTGGCACTGGTAGCCGGCGCCCCCCACGGCGGTCAGATCAGCTACGCCGATGTCCCTGCACCCAATGGCACCAAACGGCATACTGGAAATGCCATATTGAGGCGGACGGCACCCAGGGTTGACGTCGTGCCTGTTGGGGCGTTTGTCATCTGCCGCGACCAAAGGGGTTAATCAACACTGCCCACTGTGGTGGCAGCGAAGGTGCTGCGACATAGGTGGAGTGCATGGGGGAATTTGTCCAAGCCCCCCAAAGCGGGTGACGGCCACAGGGTTTGCTATGTTGCCCTACAATAGGGGGCAAGCTGCCAAACAAGCCAACAGGGGCCACCGATGACAAGAACAATCGTTATGGGACAGGGACCGGCGATGCCCGACCACGGGGCGCTGGATAGATTCTGGGATGCCGCTCGCGCTGCGGTGCCGGGTCTGGGTGATGATCACCAGGTGCGGTCCCTGGGGATTGATGAAGAAACCACCGGAGTGATCCTGGGTTTCATCAAGGCTGGAACCAAAATTGGCACCTTCAGTTTGCCCTGGGTGATGGAGCTGGAAGGCCACCCCCGAACCGCCCCTGGAACGCCGGTGATTCTCACTGGCTATGACGGGTCGCCCAGAGCGGTGGTGCGCATTACCGATGTCCGGGTCACGACCTTTGGCGCCATTGGTCCAGCGGAAACCGAGCTGGACGGGCCTCCGGTTCAGGACCCTGCGGTTTGGCGTCCCTTGCACCAGAACTACTGGAACGGGCTGTTGTCCCGATACGATAAGCGCTGCAGCGATGATATGCCCGTGTTAGTTGAACCGTTTGAACTCCTTTACATGCCGGAGGAATAGGTAATGGCTCGTGGGATTTTTGCGCTGTTATTGCTGGGGGCGGGAAGCGTCAACGCAGGGGCGGTGGAGGAATTTTGGTCCCAGTGTTTGCCGTCTTTGTCAGCGCCGCCGGCGGATGGCTATTACCGGGTAAGATCCATCGGGAGCACGCCCCGGGCCAAAGAGATTATCCTCAAGCTCATCATTGATGAGCTCAAAACCGGCACCTTTACCTCTCCGTGGATCTACCAGGATGACCGGGCCGAGACCCCGGTTGTAGGTGGCTACTCGGTGCTGGTGGATTCAAGTAACACACCACGTGGAATTTTGAAAACCACGGGACTTACAACCCTGCCTTTTAACCAGATCACCGAACATCACACCGCCGTAGATGGGCCTGGGGTTCGTGCGCTTGATGTCTGGCGTTCGGTACACCTCCGGTTTTTTACCCAGGAACTAAGCCAGCGCGGAAAAACCTTTGCTGACGATATGCCCGTCACCGTTGAGACCTTTGAGCTTGTTTGCACAGGGGCATAGCCCGCCAGTCCTGCAACTCGGGTTAATCGGTTACTCTTTCATCTTTGGGAAACAGGGTAGGTCACATGGATCACGTATTGACGGGTCTGCGGGTGCTGGATTTTGGCCGCTACGTGGCAGGTCCCTACTGCGCAACGCTGCTGGGCTACCTGGGTGCCGACGTCATTCGGGTGGAGCGAATTGGCGGCGCAGAAGATCGCGCCATCGCGCCGGTTACTGATCAGGGTGAAGGCGCGGTGTTTCTGCAAACCGGATGCAACAAGCGCAGCGTCTGCCTGCGTCTGGGGCGTGAGGGCATCAGTGAGGTGTTGGCAAAGCTGGTTAGCAGCGCCGACGTGGTGGTGGCCAACTTCCCTGAGCCCACCCTAAACAAGCTTGGGCTGGATCTTGCCAGCCTGCAGCAGCATCGCCCGGACATCATTCTTGCCAACGTCACGGCCTTTGGAAACACCGGCCCCTGGGCTCAGCGGGGCGGCTTTGATGGCGTAGGCCAGACCATGTCCGGCGCGGCCTATATGACCGGCAGCCCCGGCGCGCCGGTGAAAGCGGCGGCGCCTTACGTGGATTACACCTCAGCGGTGCTGGCTGCCTTTGGCGTGTTGGCGGCGCTGCGCGAACGAGATACCAGCGGCCAGGGCCAGCAGGTGTCGGGCACGCTGTTGGGTACGGCGGTGTCAGTATTTAACTCACACCTGATCGAGCAGGGGGTGCTGGGAATCAATCGCGAAGGTACCGGCAATCGGGTGCAAACCTCCGCCCCCTCAGATGTGTTTGCCACCAGCGACGGTCACATCCTGGTGCATTGTCCCGGCGACGCGGTGTTTCGCCGTTGGGCCACCTTGCTGGAGCTGGACCATTGGGCCAGCGACCCACGTTTTGCCGATGACCAAAGCCGCGGTGACCATCGAGATATCATCTGCGAACCTATGGCCGACTGGTGTCGTCATCGCAGCACCGATGAGGCTCTGCAAACCCTGGCTGATGCCGGAATCCCCGCCGGGCCGGTGCTGACGCCGCAGCAGGCCCTGGATCACCCCCAGGTTGAGGCCATTGATATTCTGCGCTCGGTGCAATACCCGGGGGCTTCCAGGCCCGCGCCGGTGGCGGGATTGCCGGTGTCCCTGTCACGCTCCAGCGGGGCGGACGTGCGTAGCCGTCCACCCATGGTGGGAGAGCACACCGATGAGGTGCTCACGGAGCTGGGCTATGGCGCCCAGGACATCAGCCAGCTTCGGGATGACGGCCTGATCGCCTGACAGCTCTAAGGGTTACTGAATCGTCAGCGCGTTATCCAGCATCAGCTCCGCACCGTTCATAAACCGGGATTCATCGCTGGCCAGGTAAAGCACCAGGTTTGCCACGTCCGCCGGTTCACCCACGCCCACGGGGTCGGTGCCGGGTTCTGGTGGAGTAATTCCCAGTTCCGCGTTGGCCTGGGCAATCATTGGGGTGTCGATGGAACTGGGGTGCACCGAGTTGCAGCGAATGTTGTCGCCGTTCATCTGGCAGTGAATGGCAATGGACTTGGTCATCGCCCGCACGGCGCCCTTGGCGGCGGTGTAGGCAAAGAAGATGGGATAGCCCAAATGGGAGGCCACCGAAGACATATTAATAATCGAGCCTCCGCCGGCCCTGCGCATGGCCGGGATGGCGGCGCGACAGCCCAGGAACACGCTTTCGCACATCACCTGGTTGGCCAGCCTGAACTGCTGCAGTGAGGTGGATTCCGGGGTTGCGCAGATCACAATGCCGGCATTGTTCACCAGCACATCAAGCTTGCCGAAATCCGCTTCCACCTGATCCACTACTTGATTCCAGGCCGCCTCGTCACCCACATCCTGGTGCATAAAGGTGACGGTTGAGCCGGTTTGCTTAGCAATTTCGCTGGCCGCCTGACGCCCCGCCTGGTCGTTGATATCCGTCATTACCACCGTGGCACCTTCTGCCGCCAGCGCCAGCGCATCGGCTTTTCCCAAGCCCGACGCGGCGCCGGTAATTAGCGCAACTTTTCCTTTGACCCGATCTCCCATAACCTGATTTCCTCTTACTCTCTGTCTGATTCGACGTTAAAAATCATGATACTCTCTGCTCGAAATTGCCGCCAAGCAGCGGCCGATGCAACCTATAATCTGAGCTTCCAAGGCGCTTAAGTTACCGATCTAATTTCATGGCCAGTCCCGATAAAAAGCGCGGCAACTCACCCAGCGGTCCCGGGGAAGAGGGCTGGCAGGCGCATAAAAGCTCCAGCACCCGCGAACAGATTCTGAACGCGGCGGTGCAGTGCATTTTGAAAATCGGCTACGCCAACACCACCACCATGATGATTGCCCGGGAGGCCGGTATGTCCCGGGGCGCAACCTTGCACCACTTTCCTTCCAAGATGGACATCATCAAAGCCACGGTGGATTACCTCTACGGCAAGCGCGTGCGCGCGCTGCGCAATTCCACCGAGGGATTGCCCAGGGAGGGAGACCGGGTAAAGCTGGCGGTTAGGGCCTACTGGGAGCAGGTCAGTCACCCGCTTTTTGTGGCATTTTTTGAGCTGTCTGTGGCGGCGCGACATGACGAGGAGCTGCGTAAAATACTGGTTCCTGCCCAGCGCAAGTTTGACAAAGAATGGTACCTGGCAGCCCGGGAAGGGTTTCCCGAATGGCAGTCTGACGAGGAAGCGTTCAACCTGGCCCTGTCCCTGACCCAGAAACTGATGGAAGGCATTGCCATTAGCCATCTTATGCATCCACGCGACGGCACCGACGAACCGCTGTTGGCCTTTCTTGAAACCCAGATCCGAGCGCTGTTGCCCCATTGATTGCTGCCTTATAGCCAGTCACGGCATGAGTCACCGGGTGTGGTTCAGCGGCCGTAAACAATCAGCGCGTTGCCCGGTCGATGAAAATACAATCCGTATCCTGAGTTGGCATACAGCAGACCCTGGTATGCCACCGGCGCGGTGCCGCCGCCAAAGGATCCGCCCCGGGCCTGGCGACCGGCCACGCTTAAGAACTGGCGGTCGGTGTTGTGTTCCCACAGGAGCTTGCCGTCAGTTATCGCGTAGGCGCGCAGCCGTCCGTCCATGTGGCCTGCCAGCACCGCGCCGTCGGTTACACTGATGGCTGCTGATATGCCGGGGTCGCAGTCAGGGGTTGCGCCGCAGATATTATCCGCCGGCCGGCTCCAAACCAGTTCGCCGCTAAAGGCATCAACGCTATACAGTCCCGGTCTAGCGTCTTCTGCGGACAGGGAGGCGTCGGTATAGTCGGACACGGGTACAAACACCTGCCGACCCGCTGCCGCCATACCAAAGTGGATGCCGCCCTGATTGCCGCCGCGGCCAAGTTTTCGCCGCCAGACCATCTCGCCGTTGGCCGGATTAATCCCAAACACTTCGCCGGACTTCTGGCCGGCGACCAGCATGGACTGGCCCTGGTGTCTAACCAACACTGGCGGTGAGCCAAAATCCAGGTCTGGGCCCTGTTCCACGGGGCAGTTGGTTTTGTTTTCGATGAAGGTCATGCAGGCGACGTTCCAGGCGTCTCGGGCGGTGGTCTGGCGGACCCAGGCGATGGAGCCATCGTCGATGTTCATGGCAAAGATAGCATCACTGTTGCCGTCCGCAGGCGACGAGTAATTCTCGCCAGTGCCAAAGTAGATGCGGCGGGCTTCAGGGTCCAGGGTAGGGCTGTTCCAAACCGGTGCGCCGGACGGCGCCAGCACTGCAGTGCCCACGTTATTGCTGCCAACGCGCTGGGGCGCATCAGCAATGGTATAGGTCTTGCGCAGGAGTTTTCCGCTGGCCGCATCAAGGGTTGCTATCGAGCCGCGAAACGAGCAGCAGGGATAAGCCGGGTCTGCCGCCGGCACCACCTCCAGTGATGACACCGGCTGCATCAGCCTGTTTTCAAACAGCACCGGCTGGGCGGTGGTGGTGGCGTTGGGGTGATCATCCACCACCGTGCGCCAGAGCCTGTTACCGGTGGTTAGATCCAGGGCGTAGACCCGCGCCAGCACGTCGGCAAAATAGCCGATGGCCACCGGCTCGCTTTCATTGGTAGACCATGAGCTGATGGTGATGCCGGTGCGTACTTCAGAGCCGGCCTGGTGCACCCAGCGCACGCAGCCGGTTTGTGCATCCAGGGCGTATACCGCGCCACTTTGGCTGCCAACGATCACCGCGCCGCCGGCAAAGCTGGGATGGGAGCGGGCCCGGGATGCTCGGGGATAATCAAATACCCACTTAACCTTCAGTTCACCCATCTGGGCAGCCTTCAGCTGGCCTTCGCTGGTCGGGATATTGCGTGTGTTGGCGTAGTCGATGCCCCAGCCTTTGGCAAAGGGCGGCTGCTGCCAGTCAAACCAGTCATCGGAGCTCTCACAGTGGGCCAGGGGCAGGGGCGTTGAATCAGCCGCGCCCACTAGATAGTCGGTGATCTGCTGGCGCTCATCAGCGCTTAAGGACGCTGCCTGCTGGCGCATGACCCCGCTGGTCATGGCATTAATAACTGCGTCCGGGGTTAACAGCTGAAGCAGGTTTCTGGCCGGTGCCCTAGCCACTGAAGTGTCGTGGCAGGTGGCGCAGTTCTGCTCATACAGGGGCGCGCCGGGATGCAGCTCGCCGCCTCCTGAAGAGCCCTGCAGCTGCGCTCGAATTTCCGGGTCGTCCAGATCACCCATGAGTTCATCTGAAGAATCAGCTGCCGCTTGGCTTGCTGAGCTTTCAATGGGTGCCGGGCGCTGAGTGCAGCCAGCCAGCAGGCACAGGGCGGTGACTAACAGGACCCAGAAAAATCCGTGACTAATTCTGCGATGGTTCATTTTTTTCATCAACATAGCTTGCTCCCAGGCACCCATTGCGCCGGTTTAATATGCATCGAGATTTTGCCTCCAAAGCAAAATCCCATAACAAAAGGTAAAGTCATTGCCCACGCCAACGTCCAGGAATATAGCCATGAACGCCAGTGAACTTCACCACGTGCCGGTGGCCGAGATGCCGGAAGAGCTGCAGCCGGTCTGGCAACAGCTCAACGCGCTGACCGGTAATGCCCAGTTTGTGGAGGTGTTTGCCAACGCCCCGGAGCTGCTGAGCTTTGTGATGAAAGACTTCTACGCCAATATCTTTTTTGCCGGGCGCCTTGATGGGCGCAGCAAGCAGTTGGCCAGGTTGCGTCTGTCGTTGGTTCATGGCTGTCGCACCTGCAACCGGCAAAACCGCCCTGGTGCTCGGGAAGCCGGCATTAGCGATGAAGAAATCAGCGCCCTAGCGGCTGGGGATCTGTCGTCGTTCTCGCCACCAGACCAGGCAGTCCTCAGATTCACTGAACTGATGACCCTGCAAAACCTAACCGAAAAAGTGCCTGAGGATCTGATGATTGCCCTTAAGGCCCACTTCAGTGATGCGCAAATTTGCGAGCTTGGCGTTGTCACAGCCTTTGTTGCTGGCTTCGCCAAACTGTCGTTTGTGTTGGATCTGGTGGACAAGGAAGACAACTGTAGCTTCGCCTAATTCACAGCCAATTTTTTCATCGGCCATGGTTGTATCACCTGAATTCGAAAAAAAACAGTCTTGCTTGACTTTTTTTAGTAAATGTCTGAGCATCAGCCTGAACCAATCCTTCATATTTCAAGGGCGGAGGGCCTTATGAAGCAACGACTCATCCAATGTAGCGCCGCAGGTGCATTTTCACTGTTGGCCATCGGCGGTATGACGCTGACTCCAACTTCCGCTGGCGCCCAGGCGTTGGAAGAAATTGTGGTGTCTGCAACCCGGCGTGCCGAGACCGACCTGCAAACCACACCCGTCTCAATTTCTGCGGTCAGCTCCGCTGAGTTCGGCAAGTTATTTGCTCAGGACATCGGCGAGATTGCCCTGTTTGTCCCGAACTTTTCTGCCGCCACCGTCACCGGCTTCAACGCAGCTTCTTTTGCCATGCGCGGCGCCGCGGAAACCGACATCATCGTCTACTTTGATCCGAAGGTGGGGGTGATTGTGGACGACTTCGTTGTGCCCCACGTGCAGACCCAGCTGCTGGAACCCTTCGACATCGAAGCCATTGAAGTGCTGCGTGGACCCCAAGGCACGCTGTTTGGCAAGAACACCACTGCCGGTGCAGTGGTGGTGCGAACCAAGCGACCAGAAATCGGCACTGACTCCCTCGAGGCCGCTCTGACCTACGCTGAATACAACGACACCAAGGTTCGCTTTGCGGCCAACAAGTCCTTGTCCGAAACCATGGCTTTTCGCTTCGCCGGTATGTATCAGCAGAACGACGGCTACTACCGAAATGGCAAAATCGACACGCCCACCGACGCCTTCGGCGCCGGCATTGGCGATGCTGCAGCCATCAGCGGCCAGACCGTAGCCGGCGACGGCAGGGATCTAGGTGGCAAGGATGTGTTCTCCAGTCGCGCCAAGCTGCTGTGGCAGCCCACCGAACGATTGACCATGGTTGGGCAGTTGGAGTTCATCAGAGACCGCAGTGATCCGGTACCCGTGGTCAACACCACCGATCCTGCCTCCGGCCAGCTGGCCACGCTGTTTGGTTTTCCCGGCGTTAGCGGCGGCGACCCGCTGGATCAGGCTGGCCTGCACCGCAGCTCCATCGTGGGCCTGGATGACAGCCAGGAAGTGGACGTGTTCGGCGCCTACTTAAATATGGAATACGAATTTACCAATCACACCTTTTACGGTTTGGCGGGTTTTCGTGGTCAGGAGTCCAGGCTGCCCAACGAGTATCTGGGTACCGCCTACGAGAGTTTCTTCTCGGCCACCCGGGATGATGATCGGGACACCCTGCAGATTGAAGGGCGTATAGCCTCTAACAATGATGGCGGGCTCAACTACGTGCTGGGCGGTTTTTATCAAACCAACGACGTGGAGTTCTGCGTTCTCCAGCAGCTGGGTCTGACCGAGTTTTTCGGCTCCGCCGTTCCCGGCCTGCTGGACAATCGCAACCCGCTGCTGTTGTGCAACCGCCAGGATGCTGAGGCCACCGCAATCTTTGCCGACGTCACTTATGATGTAAACGATCGTTTCCAGCTGGGAGTAGGTCTGCGCTTCACCGACGAAGAAAAAGACTACGTGGCCCGCCAGGGTCTGCCCCTAGGGGTAATTTTCCCAGACGGGGACTTCAACGAGCCGCTGGATGGACAAGACTTCAACCGGGTCGCCGGGCTAGTCGCCCGGGACAGCGATTCCTGGACAGAGCCAACCTGGCGTGTGACCGGTTCTTATCAGTTCACCGACGACGTATTTGGCTACTTGACCGTATCTCGGGGCTTTAAGAGCGGCGGTTACAACGACCAGGCTGGATCCGGCGGTTTTGATACTTTCCCGGTGTCATCCTACGATCCAGAATTCGCCGACAATATCGAGCTGGGCTTAAAAACCAGTTTTCTGGACGACCGGGTGCGGCTGAACGCCACCTTGTTCTCGGTTAACTACGAAGACTTCCAGCGCAGCACAGTGGTCTCCATACCGGGCACCGCGATCCAGGAAACCCGTACCTTTAACGCCGCTGACGTCGACGCCTCTGGGGTTGAGCTTGAGCTGACGGCACTGCTGGCAGAAAACCTGACCCTGCGGGCCAATCTGGGTTTGTTGGACACCGAGTACAACGAGTTCTTGCTGGATCGAAACTTCGACGGCGTGCTGGAAGATTTCTCCGGCCGGGACGTGGTGCGCTCGCCGGACATCACTGCCGGCATCGATCTCACCTATAACCAGGACTTGAACTCCGGAGCCAGCCTGCGCTGGAACGCCAACTTCAACTACGAAGATGAAAACGTCTACTACTACAACGACGACATCGGCGAGGAGTTCGACACCATTTTGGAAAAGCGCACCATCCTTGGTGCCAGCGTCACCTGGACCTCAGCCGACGAGCGCTACTATGTGTCGCTGTTCGGTAAGAACCTGACCGACGATCGCTACAAGACCGCCTCCCAGGCCGTAGGCGCGCTGTGGACCTTCTCCAACTACGGCCCACCTCGAGTGGTTGGTGTTGAAGCGGGATTCAGCTTTGGCGAGTAAGTTACACCCCGGAGCCCTGAGATCAGCGCTCCGGCAGTTCTAATGGGGCAGTTTGCAGGCCGCAGGGCCATAGTTACCGGCGCAGCCAACGGCATAGGCCGTGCCATCGTTGAAGGGCTGGTTAAAGGTGGTGCCAAGGTGCTGGCGGCGGACCTGAACGAGGCTGACCTGACCTATTTCGCCAAGACCCCTGAAGTGTCATGTCTTACCGCAGACGTGGCCGCGGCAGACGCACCCCAGCGCATTGTTGAGGCTGCCTTGGCTCATATGGGTGGGCTGGATTTCCTGATTAACAACGCGGGCATCTGTATCGCTGGTCAGTTCGAAGAGCTCACCGATGATCAGTTTGATCAGATCATGAGCGTCAACGTGCGCTCCATGTTCCGGCTTACCCGCGATGCGGTGGCGCAGCTCAAACTCAGCAGCTGCGCCCGGGTGCTTAATGTGGGCTCCATCATGTCCGACCTGGCCGGGCCCAATCTTGCCATCTACGGCACCTCCAAGCACGCCGTTGCCGGGCTAACCAAAGGCATGGCGGTGGACCTGGGCAAATACGGCATCACCGTCAATTACCTGCAGCCCGGGTCCATCGTGACTAAGTTTTCCGCGCCGTTTTTTGAAGACGCGGAGTTTAAAAAATATTGGGAAGACAAGGCCCCAGTGGGGCGCTTGGGTCAGCCTGAAGAGGTTGCTGAGGCGGCCCTATTTTTGTTAACCGAAGGCGCCCGATTTATTTCCGGTACCGGTCTTAACGTTGACGGCGGGGCCATCGTTCAGTTCTGAGAGGGTGGCCTTAGGACGTCCCTGGCAAC
>CAYGPO010000078.1:0-13450 GCA_964351665.1 uncultured Gammaproteobacteria bacterium
GCTAGTGAGCCCGACGCAATTGCTGAACGACTAGGCGAGCCTTCATACCCTCAAACGCCGGGTCCTCGGCGAGTTCCTGGAAAAGCTCCAGGTTGTACCAATCATCCATATAGTCTTTTTCAATCCGTCGCCAGGCAGCCGATGCCGCAGCCTCATCTACCTGTTGGCTTTTAAGCAGGGTTTGTAAAAGAGCCAGTTGGCGAAAATGGTCAATGCGCGATTGGGCCAAATATTCGCTGTCAGGTTCTTCGTCATACTCCTTTTGAAAAGCGAGTTGCTCCGCCTCGCAGTTGGCCCAGTCAGCCTCAACCAGGGAGCGAAATTTGATCAGGCGTTGCCGGGCACACAGGAGGTCTTCGGCCAGCAGGCACACCCAAACCGGGTTCTCTCGATGCTCATCAAACAACGCCACGTCCTGGTCCAAGTCCTGACCCAGCTCTCTCGCCTCCTGGGCCAGTTGATCCAGCCTCGGTTGAGCCATAAGGATATCGTCGGAAAGGGCATGGCGATCTAAAATTGCCGCGGCCACCGAGCTCAGCATCCAGCCCTGGTTAGCTTTACGCAATTGCCACGCAGCGTCTAAAGCTTCATCCGCGGATGAAAAGTCCTCCCCCAGCGCGTCGTGGCGAGCCAGCGCCAGGATTGATTGCAGCTGGCCCGCCTCATCGTCCAGCAGCGCGTAGGTTTGTCTGGCTTTGGCGGCGTTGTCTCTGGCGGCAGGATTTGTCCCTGGCAAGATGCTGTGGAGGGTCATGTAGGTTTCCGCCAACGGTTCGCTAGCGCCGCCTTGTTCAAGCTCCCTAAGCCAAGACGCCACAGATTCCAGTTCAAAATCGTCCGACATGTAGGCCGTTCCCTCAATCAGCGCCGCCAACGCCCTATGACGCTCCTCAGTGGACGCCTTAGGGTCGCTGGCTGCCAGCACCGCCAACAAATAGCCTTGACCAATGTCTTTGTTACCTCGAAATATCTCGCTACGCCCTGCCTGGATTAACCGGGCGTTTCGTTCCTCGGGCGCGGCATCCGCAATTTCTTGCTCCCAGTCCGGGGCCGATATGATGGATTGGTAAGTCTGGTAGGCAAGACCCACAGGCAGCAGCAGAGCGCCGAGATACAACGCGCCGCTGATGAGTTTCTGGGGCAGACCCACTGCCGGCATCTGATATTCAGTAATAACATTTTTCACCAGGGCCATCCGTTCACCGAAACTGAGGCGGGCGTGATCTGCGTCGTCCAGCGCACCAAAGATGGTCTGTGTGCTGACATCGTTGCTGGACTGAATTTTTTTGATTTTGCCGATGATTTTTATTTCGCCCAGTTTCCCGAACGCCATGAGTGCCGTGACTATGGCCAGCACCACCAGCAGCGGATCAAACAGCAGTAACCAGGCGCTGGTACCGAAGACCACAGCGCTGATCAGCAGAAACGCCATGTGGGCTTTCGGGCTGCGCTCAAATAGCACCAAATTCACAATCTGTCCGCCATCCAGGGGCATTACCGGTAGCAGATTGATGTAGTTAATTAGCAGCAGCATGATGATCAGTTCGGCCATCCAGGGGGTCTCTGCAAACAGCCCCAGGGAGGCCATCACCCAGGCCAAAATCAGACCCGGCACAGGGCCTGCCAAATAAACCAGGGTGCGCTGGAGCCCGGTGGCCCGGCTATTGGTACCAAGTGCTGCCGCCCCTATGGGAAGAAACAAAACCTGCAGGTCTTTATAGCCAAACACCTTCATCGCCAGCAGGTGACCCAGCTCGTGAAACAGCAGCACCGCAAACAGCACTGGTAAAAACCAAAAAGAGGTAAACAGGCCAAAAAACAGGCCAAATGCCGCCACGCTGGCAACAAACAACGCCAGCTTTAACATCGTACCCCGTCGGTGGTTGCTCAAGCCCTCGGTGAGTTTTTCGCAGGAATAGTTCTCGGCGCCGCTGATGTCAGGCAGAGCGTCTGTGCCACTGGCATCAATCAGCCGTTTGACCGCTCTGCTGCGTTGTCTCATGGTCTTTTTTACGCGACCATTAATAGCCAGGGTTTCCGCTAGGGTGAGTTTGAGGTGGTCGCCCCGTCGTTTCACGGCGCCTCGTTCAAGCATATGGTCCAGGGACCGCCTCGTCGATTGCTCCAAAAGCCGAAGGTGTTCCGCCGGCCCCGTCAGGGTAGGCCGCAGTTCTGAGGTATCGTCCGTCAGCTGGGAACGGGCCTTGAGGTGAGCGTCAAGTTGCGCCCCGGGAGTTATTTTTGCGCTGTCCAGCTCAGTGTGCCCCGGCGCCGCCGGTAGGAGCGTGCCTAGGGTGAAGTTGTGGGTCACCAGGGATTTTCCTCGGGTAAATACCGAGCGATAGCTGCGACTGGCGGGAGCACAATGGTCCGGAAGATCAAAGTTTCCCACTTCGGCGAAACACAGGTGTTGAGGATGACAAAACACCAAACTGAAATTTGGCTTCATCATCCGCCCGTCAAAGTCTTCCATCATCAGGGCATGGGAGTAATAAAACCCCAGATCAATTAGCTCTGCTGACTGCTGCTCTAAAAAGGGCAGCAGCTGCTGCGGGATCTGATGTTTTTCGCAAATGCGGGCCTTGGGATATCGAAGGGGTTCAGACAGCGTCAGCAACAGTCGCTGAACCCAGGAATACACCCAAAGCAATAGCAGTATGGCGACGACCCACAGGGAATTGTTCAAGACATTGGCTGTTAGCGATATCCAAGAGGGTGACTGTTTGGACCCGGATGGATCGAGTCAGTTTGTTTGCCTCTTTGTCATGCTATCGCAGTTTTTCCCGATGCATTAAAGGCAACTAAAAAACTTTGTAAATAAGGCCTCCCGAGAGTCTGGACCTTTTAAAATGCTGCACAGATGTACGCAAGGGTCAGCTGTTCATCCGCTGGCGTGAACTTCCTGATGGTAAAATACCCAACGAACAAACGAGGAACATGGTCTCTTTTTCCTCGCGCTGCTGTTTTGCGAGCCAATGATTTCGGGATCGCACCCATTGCCTCATCCCTCGTTCTCCCTGATAGTGAGTGGGGGAATTGTGGGCTAATCAATTTCGGTCAATGGGACTCACCGATTGTGTCGTGGGCTATCGGTTAAGTCCAGATGCGGTGTTCAGTCCACAGTATTTCAAATCATAGGACAGTATCGATGAAGACCAGTAATCTCAGCGTTCAGTGCACCTGCGGAAAACTCAAAGGTGAGGCTAAAGAGCTGTCGCCTCAAGCAGTGAACCGAGCGGTTTGCTACTGTGACGACTGCCAGTCCTTCGCCCACTTTCTGGGGCGCCCGGATGACATCCTCGATACCCTTGGCGGCACCGAGGTTTACCAGCTCTCGCCGCGACATTTCAACATCACCGAGGGTGATGAGTACCTGGCCTGCGTGCGCCTGAAGCCCAAGGGCCTTCATCGTTGGTATGCCAGCTGTTGCCATACGCCCCTGGCAAATACGATGAATGGTGCTATTCCCTTCGTTGCGTTGATCAATCCCTGCTTGATCGGCGCTACGGAAGAAACCGTTGGGCCTGTGAAAATGCGCGTGTTTGGCCGCTACGCGAAGGGTGATGCCAGCGCGGTCGGGGCACATCCTAAAGCGCCAATGGGGACGGTATTCAACATTTTGTTTAAGCTCATTGGCCGGCGTGTACGTGGACACCATCGAGAGCATGATTTGTTTGATGCCAAATCCGCAAGTCCCCGAGTACAGCCGAAGGTATTGGAAGCCAGCAGGCTGGCAGAAATAGAGGCCGCCCGAGACCGCTGGACTCCATCGGGCAGCCGAGGAACTTACTGATAATAAAATGCCCGCCGAGTCAGTCTTCGGTTGAATGAAAAACGCGTGTAGTTTGGGTCCTCCATAACCAACGACTCGCGGCAATCTGCTGGTGCCATCGGGGCTGGTGGCGGCGGCGTCCGCTGCGCTAGGCATGAGCCAGCGGGGCAGCTGGCTTTACCGAGTATCGATCGCTGCCGTTATCGCTGCGATAGCGTAGCTACCCATCTCCATCGCCCTTGCCGGAAACCTTGCGCTGAACTTCAGCGGCGTAAATGGCACCTATTGGATGAGACTTAACGCCGCAACCAACTTTCTGGTTTTGTCGGTTCTAGCATGGGCCTTAATCCGTTGCATCGTCCGCTGGCTTATTCAACCCGCGGCTGACGCTTGACTCTATAGCCAGGGCTTCTATTCTTCAATGGCCGCAACGCTGCCAAGTAGGGAATATTTATGCGACTGTTTTTATTACTCACCAGCCTGATTTTATTGCCGTTTGCCAGCCATAGCGCAACCATCAGCGGGACGGTCACCGACGCCGGAAGCGGTCTGCCCATCGAAGGTGCCAGCGTTGCTATCACTGACGTTAACGCCTATTTCGGCACTCCGATGGATCTGGTAGTTACCGATGCCAGTGGCAGTTACAGCCTGACCTTTACCGTAGACCCAGGGGCCTTTCCAACCCAACGTCTGGGGCCAACGACTCCGGCGGTTGTGGCAGGCGATGTGCTACTTGAGGTAGTGGCGCCGGTTAACGCGCCTATGCGCGCCGGCGATGTGCTGGGCGTCGTTAACTGCTTTTTCTTTTGTGAACTTAACGACCAGTCATTGCCTGAGCTGGTGGGAGCCATCAGTATTGCCGATGGCGATAGCCGGGCAGAAAACTTCGCCCTGGAGGCGGGTGCCACCCTCAGCGGCACGGTGACGGCAAGCGGCGGCGGGCCCCTGGCCCAGGTACCCATCGTGGTGTTTACGGCTAACCCGGCGGAACGATACAACGCGGCAAGTTTTGGAACGGTCACCGACGTTAGCGGAAATTACACGTCTGTAACGGCGGTCAAACCCGGCAACTACTTCCTGGGCGCAGGATCAGACAGCTTTATTTCTGAACCCCTGCCCTATGGAAACTTCGTGGCCCAGGCATTCGGCGGATTTACCTGCGAATTTCTGTCCTGTGTCATCGGTGCCACAACGCCGGTGTCAGTGATGGGCAGCACCAACGTTGGCGGGCTGGATTTTGTGCTGGAACCCGGCGGTGAGCTTAGTGGTCAACTCATTTACGCCGACACCGGTCTGCCCTTATCGACACCGGACTCCGCTCAGATCAGAGTCTGGACCCCCGACGATGGTCGCAACCTGGCCCAGTTCACAGTGCGCACCGATGCCTTCGGCGCAGAGTTTGATGCTTCTTTTAGCATTCAGGGTCTGGTGGGCAGCTACATCATCGAAATTGACCCGGGACCCTCGTTAGAAACCAACCTGATCCGCATTCTCAATGACGGCCAGAGCTGTCCATTTGCCGGCTGTGACCGGGCTGATGGGGTTCCCATTACCTTGGTGGCCGGCTCGCCGGTGGTTAGAGACTTTGCCCTGCAGCGAGGTGGCAAGATCACCGGCACCTTAACCGACGCCGCCAGCGGAATGGGTGTCGATGGGGGGTTTTCCACCGGCATCACGGTGCTCAACGCTGCCGGGGAAGTGGTGGGAGGCGGCTTTATCCAAGATGGCGGCCTTATCACCACGGCGGACGGGATTGTCCCCGGCAACTATTTTGTCGCCACCGGCGAACGCTTTGGCGCCATCGGCATCAGCAGCCAGGACAACTTTACCTTTGCCGACAGCGCCTATGTGGATCAGGCTTATCTCGGGGTCAACTGCCAGGGCCTGGTTTGCGATCTGTCTGCTGCCACCCCGGTCACGGTTACCGCCGGCAGCGTCACCACGGGTATCGATTTCAGCCTCACCACCGGCTTTTATCTCTCCGGCACGGTTACGGCAGCGGGCAGCGGCGAGCCATTGGCTGGGCGCAACGTTGAAATTTACGCCACCACGGGCAGGCGGGTGCAGCTATCGCGCACCGACGACAGCGGCAACTACCGCTCCAACGGTCTGCCCCCGGGGGACTATAGGATCGTGGTCAAAGACGGAGGAAAGGTCAGCCTGGGCAACTCCGGTTTTTCTGGACTGGGCTATTTCGGCCAGGTGTTTGGCAACCCAGCCAACTGCGTGCAGGATCTGTGTTCCCCCGCCAGCGGCAGCAATGTCAGCATCAGCGCTGCTGACGTCAACGGCATCGACTTTCAGCTAAACCCGGGGCCGACCATCTCTGGGCAGGTCATAGACACCTTGGTCGGCCTACCGGTGTTACTGACCGTGGATGTCTTCACCGATACCGACACCTTAGTTGGGTCCTGGTCCACCAGGGGCTCTGATGATGCCAGCTATACCACCGGCGCCCTACTACCCGGCACCTATAACCTGATTCCCC
Organism: uncultured Gammaproteobacteria bacterium; assembly: GCA_964351665.1. Lineage (GTDB taxonomy): Bacteria > Pseudomonadota > Gammaproteobacteria > Xanthomonadales > SZUA-38 > JANQOZ01. The sequence goes on from CAYGPO010000078.1 coordinate 6,261, forward strand.
GCATCACCCGCACCTTCAGCATTGGCTCACCGGCAACCGTGGTCAAAGGCGCCGCTGTGCCGGGCACCCTGACCATCAACATCACCGATGCTGATGTTGTTGATGCCCGCCTGGGAGTGTTCCAGTCGCTGGTGTTCGGTTCAGGGTTTGAAAGCAACTAGAGGTATCGTTCGAACCAGCGAACGATTTCTACATCGGAGGTCACCCGGTTGCTGGTCTTGCGCCAGCCGTGCCCCTCATCGGGGAACAGCACGTATTTGACGGGGACATCTCGAGCTCGCAAATTTTCCACCACCTGCTCAGCTTCCACCACCGGCACATTGGTATCGTTGGCGCCGTGTAACACGATGGTCGGCGCCACCACCTGGTCCACCTGGTGAATGGGAGACAGCCGTCTTAACAGCTCCACTTCCGTCACTGGGTTGCCATATTCTAGGGTGGAGATCGCCGCCATCCAGGGCTCGGTGTTGGCAAAAAAGGTCTCAAAATTGACCACCCCAAACAAATTGGCTCCAGCGGCGAAAAGCTCGGGAAAGGTCGCCAGCCCTGCCATCACCATATAGCCGCCATAGGAGCCACCCATGATGCCAATGTGGCCCGGCGAGGCAAATCCGCCAGCCACCAAATGATCAACCGTTGCCTTTATATCCTGGACGCCGTTGACTCGCAGTGCGCCATTGTCCAGATTGACAAAGGTCTTACCAAATCCCGATGAGCCCCGAACGTTGGCGTCAAACACGCCAATGCCGCGGCTCAACAGGGCCTGAAACGTTGATCTGAATCGCGGCCGAGACTGGCCCTCGGGGCCGCCGTGAAAACTGATAACCATGGGAATCGGTCCGCTGGATTGCGCCGGCAGGTAGAGCCATCCGGACAGACCCAGGCCATCGTGGGCCGGGTAACGAACCAGCACAGGACTAATCAGGGTCGCCAGATCGACGCCGTCGTGGGCGCTGGATGACACTTGGCTGAACCGGCTTGATACTGGATCCAGTCGCCAGACGTTTTGGGGCACTGAGGCGCCTGACAGGGTCATGGCAAGCTGGCTGCCATCGGAGCTTGCGGTCAGCGCCCCTGCAATCTCAGCCGGCAGTTGCGGTCCTGTGCGCATAGACTGATCAGCCACGGCGAAATAGGCCAACTGGCTTTGACCAGCCTGATTCCATAACAGCGCCAACTCAGCGCCACCGGCCAGCACTTCAAACCCATCAAGCTCCGCGTCATCACGCCCTGCGAGAATGCTAATCGGGCCAGCCTTGCCACTGTCGTCGATATCAATCTTGCCCAAGGCCCTCATTTCCCGACCAATGTTGGTCACCAGCACAAGGGTGTTTTCATCCAGAAAACGCGCACCGTCGCTGGTCGCTACCCCGTCATGGGGCGTAAGCAGCTGCTCTTGCCCGGAGTCGATGTCCAGCAGGTAGAGATTGGTATCGCCACGACTTTGCATGCGCCAGATCACGGCACGCCCGGCGCTGGGGGATATAGCGTCGACGGACCCAATACCGGGGTTGTTTGCGATCAGTCTGATCTCACCACTGTCCACAGCGTAAAGATAGCTGTCCATGGACTGCCCCCCTGAATTGGAGGAAAAGGTCAGGTAGGTGCCGTCGTCACTCCATAGTCCAAGCCAGTTGTTAACGCTGCCTCCGGCGGTAATCATCTGGGGCTCAGCGCCGGCCAGCGAAACCAGATAGAGCTGGGAGTTCAGTCCGCCCCCCGGAGCAACGGAAACCGCCAACACGTCTCCTGCCGGCGACCAGGCGAGATCGTCTACCTGATCATCAAAAAAGGTCGCTTGTATTGTCTGGCCGGTACCGCTGTTGTGAATCCAGACCTGAGGTGAGCCGGTCGCACTGGACAGGTAGGCGATCCGGTCTCCCTTGGGTGAGAAGCTTGCGCCGTTGGCCCAACCAATAGCCGCCATTTTACTGACAATGACTTCAAGATCTGCGGGCGCCTCTGGACCGACGGCTGGGCTGATATCGTCGGAGTTAACTGGCCCGGTATTCACTGGCCCGGAGCTGCCAGAGTCGGAACAGCCTGACAGTGTTGTCATCATGGCGGCGGCCAACAGGCAAATATTCAACACCGACTTAAAAATTTTCATTGATTTTATCCAGTACAATTGGTGAGGCTAATAGGCGAAAGATAACCGATTGACCGATGAGTTCAATTCACTCAACGCTAACCGGGTTTAGCCAATGATACAGCCATGAGTCCCTTCGCCTTTGCCATCCTGGCAGCCATCCTTGCCGGCGAGGTTTGGTATCCAACCCCTGATATCTCCCGCCAGGAACTTGAAAGCCGCTACCTGGCCGCCCCCAGCGACCTGCGCCAGGTGGCCGGCACCGTTCTGCATGTACGCGACAGCGGCTCCCGGGATGCTCCGGCCATTTTGTTGCTGCACGGCCTGGGGGCACACCTGCAGACCTTCGATGCATGGACCGAGGATTTGCAATCAGACTATCGGGTGATTCGGCTGGACTGGCCAGGGTCTGGCCTGTCTCCACCCGATACCACCGTTAACTATACCGATGAGCGCTCTATGGAGTTGCTGCTCGCCTTACTCGACCAGCTGGCGGTGACAAAAACCCATGTCGCCGGCAACTCCATTGGTGGACGCATCGCCTGGCGGTTCGCGGCGGCCCATCCTGAGCGAGTTGAAGGCCTGATACTGATTTCCCCGGACGGATTTTCCAGCCCGGGTTTTCAATACCGTCAGGCGCCAAAAATCCCCGCCGTGATGCAGGCAATAAAATACGCTTTGCCGAAGTCGCTGCTGCGTAGCAGCCTCATGATTGCTTACAGCGACCCCAGCCGACTCAGCGGTCAAACATTGACTCGTTACCACGATTTAATGCGCGGGCCAGGCAGCCGCGAAGCTCTGCTGGAACGTATGCAGCAGACGATATTGATACCCCCAGAACCCTTGTTGAAAACCATCAAAGGACCCGTGCTGCTGCTTTGGGGCGAAGACGACGGCATGATCCCCATCGCCAACGCGGCTGACTACCAGCGCAACCTGGCCAACGCCACACTAGTCCGCCTGCCGAACTCCGGCCATGTTCCCCAGGAAGAAACCCCGGCCCAATCCCTGCAGCCCGTGAGAGCCTTTCTTGAGCAGTTTTCCAAGGCGCCGGGGTGAGTTTGTCAGGCAGTCGCCTGCAGCGCGGCTTTGTGTCATGGTCTTAGCTCAAGCCCATACGTAAGGGTCAATGCCAATGACCGAATCAGCCGGAAAGGCTTTTGCTGTCCCCTGCGCCACCCTCAGCGGCGATGCCCCCTGGCGCTGGCTTCGGCTGGGCTGGCAAGACTGGCGCCAGGCGCCCGGGCTGTCACTGGTGTTTGGCCTGGTGATCATGCTGGTAAGCCTGGGGCTGTCCCTGTTGGCCTGGCAACTGGGCAGATTCGCCCTGCTGGCAGTGTTGCTGTCAGGCTTTGTTTTTATCGCGCCGCTGATCGCGGTGGGCCTTTACAGCGTGAGCCGACGCCTGGAGCACGGCTGCCAGCCGCAGCTGCGGGATTGTTTTGTGCTGGCTAAACGGGTCATTGGGCAGGCGGGAGTGTTTGCCCTTATTCAGTTTGTCATTTTGCTGGTCTGGTCCCGGGCTGGGATGATGCTGAACGCCTTTTTCACCGTGGAGAGCGGCAGAGCCGCGGACCTGGTTCCGTTCCTATTGGTTGGCGGCGCCGTTGGCTCGGTGTTTGCCGCACTAACCTTTGCCAGCGCCGCTTTTGCCCTGCCCATGATTGCTGACCGAGACACAGACATGGTGACGGCCTGCGTATCCAGCATTAACGCCGTGCTGCGCAACAAGTGGGTAAGTGTTAAGTGGGCGGCCACCATAGCCACCCTCACCGGTTTTGGGTTTATCACCGCCTACCTGGGCCTGATTGTGGTCATACCCTGGCTGGCCTACGCCGCCTGGCACGCCTACCGGGAAACCCTGGACCTAAGCGGCTGGCCGGCCCTGCCCCAGTAGACTGACACAGCCCACCAACCTATGGGCTCTGGTAACGCCAGTTAAGCTCAGCGTCGGCGCCGAACACACAAACCTCATCGGCTGTATTGACCACCGCCTTATAGGCTGGCTGCCAGGGCGACCGCACCAGGGTCACGGTTTCCTCGTTCACCGCCATGGCGTAAAACTCCGGCCCATGGATAGAGGCAAAGCCCTCCAGCTTGTCCAGCGCCTGTTCTTCATCAAACACCTGGGCATACAGCTCAAGGGCCAGTGGCGCAGAAAAGATCCCGGCGCAGCCGCAGGCCGATTCTTTATCCTTGAGCAGATGTGGCGCAGAATCAGTGCCCAGGAAAAACCGCCGGTCGCCGGAGGTGGCGGCCTTGCGCAAGGCCAGCCGATGGCCCTCGCGCTTTGCGACGGGTAGGCAGTACATGTGCGGGCGGATTCCGCCGGCAAACATGGCGTTGCGGTTGATCATTAAATGATGGGCGGTAATGGTTGCGGCGGTGGCGGTGTCAGCACCCATGACAAAATCTACAGCGTCGCTGGTGGTGATGTGCTCCAGCACAATGCGCAGTTCCGGCAGGTCGGAACGCAGCGGGACCAGGGTGTTTTCAATGAAAACTTTCTCACGATCGAACACATCAATATGGCTGTCTGTGACCTCACCATGGATCAGCAACGGCATGCCAATTTTCTGCATTCGTTCAAGTACCGGATAAATCTTTTTGACATCGGTGATCCCGGTTGACGAGTTTGTGGTGCTGTTGGCCGGGTACATTTTCGCCGCCGTCAGCACGCCGTCGGCAAAACCCTGGGCAAGATCGTCTGGATCGGTGGCGTCGGTGAGAAAACAGGTCATCAAGGGCTGAAAGCCGCTGCCCGCCGGCAGCAGGCTGACGATCCGCTCTCGATAGGCTGCTGCATGGCCACTGGTGGTTACCGGCGGAACCAGGTTCGGCATCACAATTGCCCGGCCAAATGCCTGAGCGGTATAGGGCAATGCCATGGCCAACATGCTTCCATCGCGAAGATGCAAATGCCAATCATCTGGTTTGCGCAGGGTGATACGTTGACTCAATGCTTCATGCTCCCGTAAATCTTTGGCTATTCCGCCCGCCACCATGGCGATCAGGACAATCGCCTGAAGAGTTTTCCCGTGGACGCCCTGCCCTTGCCGCATCTGTGCCGCGGCAACCTTGCCCAAAGAGGCGGTTCCAGGGCCTCTCGCTTCACTGCTTCAGCCGCCGCAACCCCTTACCAATAGCCCGGCATAGGCAGCTGACTAGTCTATCAATTTGCGCCGGCATTATCCGGCGCTGGAGCGCAGAGCTTAACGGACCTGTGATGAAGCCCACCCAGCCAGCCTGCCAGCGAGTCGGATCAATCCCAAAGAAAACCCTGGCCTCAAAAAAACCGGAGATGATTCAGCGTTAATATGGCAACATCGCGATGATTGCATCCACTTAAGGGAAGATCTTTTCTATGTTCAAGGCCCACCACACTGGCTCCAAGTTTACCCAGCGCAGCAGCGCCAAACCCGAGGCGCCGGCATGGCCCAGAAACCGCGCACCGGTGTTTTACCGATGAACCGGATAGCGGTGATCGGGGCCGGCCTGATGGGCAGCGGAATTGCTCAACTACTGGCAGCCAAAGGCAAGACGGTATCGTTGTTTGAGCCCTTCGAGGATGCACGGCATAAGGCCAAACAGACCCTGCGAGATATCTGCCAGTCCGTTGGCGAACCAACCAGCATCGCCGACGCCATTGCCCTGACCGATAATCTGGCCCAGGCCGTGGAAGGGGTAGATGTCGTGATAGAGGCGGCGCCAGAGAAGCCGCAACTCAAGCAGCAGGTGTTCCAGCAGCTGGTGGAGCTTTGCCCAGCGAACACCCTACTGGGAACCAATTCATCGGTCATTCCGGTAACAACCATAGCGCAACAGCTATCGGACTCCGATGCCCGGCGTGTGCTGGGCATGCACTTCTGGAACCCACCCTATCTGGTGCCCCTGGTTGAGGTGATTGAAGGCCAGCGAACCTCCAGTGCGGCGGTGAAACAGGCGATGGCTTTGATGGCAGACATCGGCCAAAAGCCGGTGCATATCCGAAAAGATGTGGTGGTTGGCAATCGGCTGCAGCATGCCCTGTGGCGCGAAGCCATAGCGATGGTGGCCGAGGGAGTTGTGGATGGGCCCGCCATCGACGAGATTGTGAAAAACAGCTTCGGACTGAGGCTACAGGTGCTGGGCCCGATGGAAAATATCGACCTTATCGGGCTGGCGCTAACCCAGGACATCCACAACGTGGTGTTCCCCCAGTTAAGCAACGACCCAAGCGCGCACCCGCTGCTGCAGGAAATGCTGGACCAGGGAAAAAATGGCATGGCATCAGGAAGCGGCTTCCACAGCTGGACCCCGGAACAAGCCAAGGCTAAGCGTCAGACCCTGGTCGACCATCTGTTGAAACTCACCCGACCTAAATAGCTGGGCTGGCAGGGAGTTCAAACGATCTCAGGTGATCGTGGGACCAGGCCAAAATCGCCGGACGTTACTGGCGGAAAGCCCAGACCTGGGGTCGATCAGAGGGACGTATTTTTAGCAGGGTTGAGACAATTTCCCAGCTCAAAAAAACCGCGCCCCACGGGACGCGGTTTGGGTTTTCTAAAGACGTTATGGGTTAGCCAACAAAAGCTGCACGCTCAGGCTTATCGGCAGGTGCTGCCTCGCCTTTCATCCATGCCAGCATGGTATCGGCATCAGACACCTCGAAGGGGTCGGTGGGGCAGTTATCGCCAAAGTCGGGCTCAACAAAGGCCTTTTCGATGGTGCCATCGTTGACCAGCATGGAGTAGCGCCAGGAACGCATGCCAAAGCCCAGGTTGTCCTTGTCGACCAACATACCCATCTTGCGGGAAAATTCGCCGCTGCCGTCGGGTAACATTTTGACGTTTTTGGCGCCAATGTGCTTGCCCCACTGGAACATCACAAAGGCATCGTTGACGGACAGGCAGTAAATGGCATCAACGCCATGGCTGGCGAATTGTTCATACAACTCTTCATAACGGGGCAGGTGGGTTGACGAACAGGTCGGTGTGAAGGCGCCTGGCAGGGCAAACACGATCACTTTTTTACCTTTAAAAATATCGTCGGTGGAGATGTCTTCCCAGCGGTATGGGTTGTCGCCGCCAACGGATTCATCGCGCACACGGGTTTTAAATAC
>CAYGPO010000078.1:13550-22382 GCA_964351665.1 uncultured Gammaproteobacteria bacterium
AGCGGTATGGGTTGTCGCCGCCAACGGATTCATCGCGCACACGGGTTTTAAATACCACGCTCGGGACTTGAGTAGAAACCACGTTTATTGCTCCTGTAATGGGAAAATAGAGATCGGCATCAATGGCGAAGTCTATCTAACCTAGGCTTTTGATTGAAATCGTTTATATCTATGGTGTCCATAGGCCCCCTGTATAGCCAACGAAATAGCCACCGACTTAGCCTTGGCTGAGGGCCCGTTTCGCGCCAGCCAGCCACCCTGACCCGAAACATCCTTCTCCATCGGGCTATCGGTCAGGCGTTGATAAGTCCCCGCATGTTCTGCTCAAAGGTGCAAGGCTCGCGACCTGGGCTCGCCCAGCCGGCTACCACCTAAGGTCGGGGCAAACGCCCGCTAAGGCTCCGGCCGCCAACGGATAGTGACCTTTTTTCGCCCCCAGCTGCGGGCAGCGTCCACGTTGTGCCCCATGTAGATATCAATGTGCCGGGTCCAGCGCCGGTTCATCTTGTCCAACACCTGCCACTCGCCACTCAGTCCCTCAATAGTGACTTTGGTGCCGTGGGTAAGCCCTTTTTCCAGCAGGTCTCGGGATACGGCGATGGCTTTCATTCCCGGCTCCAGGCGATCGCCCCAGGCAGCGATATTGGAATGTTTTTTAGTGGTTTGATCCGGCAGGGAGTTGTAAGCCGAGGCCGTCACCTGCAAGGTCTGCCAATTACTTGATTTGGCCTGGGTCATCAGCACCACCAACCCAATGGCGGCCAGCCCAGCCAGGCTGATTTTAAGGGGCGTCAGCTGACGCTCAGAAGATGAGGACGTATTGATCGGCGCAGACTCCTATTGGGCCGTTGTTTCACCACCCTACCATCGGGCGCGCAACAAATTAAACCCGTGGGACCGATCTTTCGCTCATGGTCGCCTGACACTCCCAAGGGTTTTGTTGATCCGGGCTTATTCGATTCAGCCTTTAATCAAGCCTATCCAGATCAATCGCAGCGCGGTCACTGTGACCAGCGTTCGAAATATCATTCTAAACATGCGCTCGGAAATTCGATCCACTAACCGCCGGCCCAACAGTGAGCCCAGTGGCGCTACCAGGGTGCAGCCGCCTATGATCCAGTAATAGGGCGAATAGTCAAAACCGTTAAGCAGATACCCACTAACCTTAAATACCCCCATACCCAATAGACAGCCTGCCATGGTGCCGATGACCTCCCTTCGCGACAGGGAGGTATGCAAAATCACCGAGTGAAACAGTGCACCGTAGGCAAACAGCGTGGACAACAGCGAATGGATGGTTCCCACAGCCAGCCAGGGATGGCGCATACGCGGGCGCCATGATATTTCGGGTAGCCAGATGGCAATCAACATCAATGTGGCGATAAAGGTAGCGATTAATTCCGTTGGAATCGCTACGTAAATCCGCGAGCCCACCATGGCGCCAACAAAACTTCCCAGCATGAAAGGCCGAACGATGCTCAGGTCCACGTAGTGTCGAAACAGGTAGACCCTGGCCACCAGCGAGCCCAGCAGCAGGGTGGAGTGCAGCGGCACAATCTGGGACACGGGTAATACCGCTGAGGTGGCCGCCAGCACAATCAGCGCGCCGCCGGCGGAAAAGGCCGCGGCACAGAAGGCCGCAGCAAAGGCGCCGCTGACCAGTACCACAAAGGTCAGATCGAGCTCAGGCATCACAGCACTCCGTTGAATAGATACCCCTGCTTGCCAACAGGTACGGCACCACAGGCCCTTTGAAACCAGCGATCAGTGATGGCGGCGGGGTCCATCATACCTGCAGTTTTTGGTGCTTTGTGAGCGATCCAGTTTCCCCACTACGGGCACTGCCCACGCGGCCCAGAATCGCTGGTAATCGGGATTTTATCGCTAAAGTTTTCACGCCTAAGGCCGCTAACCTGAGAACCAATCTGCCCATAGCTAACGTCATACGTGGACACTATTTCTTCCAGTTCAAATAGCCGTCATACCTCCCAGTGGATAATTCTTGGCGGGTATACCGCGGTCATTCTGCTGATCATCGACGCGTCTTTCAGGCTTGGCCTTAGCGGTCAGAACATCGTTGCGGTGTGGCCCGCCGCCGGCGTTTGTGCCTGGGTTGCCATCCGCTATGGCTGGAAGTGCGCTCCGGTGATCTTTGTGTCCCATCAGGCCCACGTCGCTTTGATCGGTAACGATTTGTCCTTGATGCTGGGGCTCACCAATTTTTTCAACATCTTTCCCTATTTGCTCGCCAACTGGGCTTACCAACGGCTTGGCGGACAACCCGAGGTATTTTCCAGCGTTCGCAGCACCCTGCTGTTCATCGTCACCTTCGCCATCGGCATTAGCGTTTTGTCAGGCATCATTGGCCCAATCATTTACACGCTGTTTTTGGGGTTACCCTGGAGCGGACTGCCGGCCCTGGCAGGGCGCTGGATGGTGTCGATATTCAGCGGCGTGATTTTCATCACACCGCTGTTCGCGGCAGCATTTCATACCGCCTCCAAAACCTGGTTCCGGGACCTGTTTGGGCACATTACGCAGCTGAAGTCCGAACTGCTAACGTGTATCGGGGTCATCATCAGCCTGGTCACGATCCTGCAGCTGATGCCAGGAAGCGTGATCCGATTCCCCACCCTGCTGTTGATCATGCCCCTTTGCATCTGGCTGGCCCTCAACGACAAACCTCGCAGCAGCACGATCCTGATTTCCCTGTCAATTGTGGTTTCTGTCAGCCTGATGTTAATGCTGGCAGAGGTCACCCGAGAAGCCACTTTCTTGTCGTTGCAGCCCTATGCGGTAGTGCTGATGATCACCAGCCTGGTGCTTCGGGCATCCAGCACCGAGCGGGCCGCGGCCCTGCGCGCCCTGAGTGAAGAACGGGGCCGGCTGGAGCAAACCGTAGAGCAACGCACCTGCAAGCTCCAGGAACTGGCGGAGACCGATGCCCTGACCGGACTGGCTAACCGGCGCTCATTTGAAAACGCCTTTGGCCAGTGCTATCAAAGCGCCGTTGACGGAACCGGGTCCGGCTATTTATTGGTCATAGACCTTGATCAATTCAAAATGGTCAATGACACCTCTGGCCACGCCGCTGGCGATCAGCTACTGAAGAAAATTGCCACCGTGATGAGGGAAAGCGTGCGCCAGATAGACGTAGTCGGTCGCCTGGGCGGCGATGAGTTTGCGATTGTGGTGCGGGACTGTCCCGAATCGGTGGTGCGGCGCATAGCGGAGAAAATTCGCTGCGATGTGGCAAGCCTGAATTTTGCCTGGAACAAAGACACCCATCAGGTGGGCACCAGCATCGGAGCAGTATCCATAGACCCAAAGCACGGCAGTATGGCCGACGTTATGCAGATGGCTGATGCGGCCTGTTATGTGGCAAAAAACAGCGGTCGAAACCGGGTCCACATGGCCGACGGGGCGGACCAGGGTGTGGCTGAGTTGCGCGGCACGGCGCAGTGGGCTCATCGATTGAGCGACGCCATGGAAAACAACCACTTTGTTCTGTTCAGTCAGAAAATCATGCGCATTACTCATCGGGAAAATGAACCCGAACACGTGGAAATTCTCCTCAGGCTGCGCGATCCTGCCAGCAGAGAGCTGATACTTCCTGGCACTTTCCTACCCGCTGCTGAGCGTTACGGACTGGCAACCCGACTGGATGAATGGGTGGTGCGGGAGCTGATCCGGACCCTCTATACCCACAGCGCCTTCAGCGCGGAAAAACGGCGCTATTGGGTGAATCTTTCCGGCGCCAGCGTGGGTGATGAGCGGTTTGTGGACTTTCTGATCGATGCCATCAGCAACTCCCCCCTGGAACCGGGCCTGATCAATTTTGAGATCACCGAAACCGCCGTGATTCGCAACGTATCGGAGGCCAAGCGGCTGATGAAAAAACTCAGCGAGCTGGGATGTCAGTTCGCGCTGGATGACTTTGGCACCGGCCTGTCTTCCTTTTCCCATCTGAAACAGCTGCCGGTAGACCATCTGAAAATTGACGGGATGTTCGTTCGTTCAGTCATGAAGGAAAACACCGACCGGGTTTTCGTAAAATCCATTATCGACATTGCCCATATTATGGGCATAAAAGCGGTGGTGGAATTTGTCGAAGACGACGCGATTTTGGCTGAGGTCACCCTGATGGGCGCTGACTACGGCCAGGGTTATGGCATCCATCGACCTGAACCCCTGGGCCCCAGCTTTTCCGCCGACAACCTTCGTCCCAAAAAATCAGAAAGCGCCGGGGCAAGTGCTATATCCGCTCAATAATCATCGCTGCGCCCAACCCGCCGCCGGCCAGGGCCACCACCATACCCAGGCCCAGGTCGCTGTGCTCCAGCTCATGCACTAAGGTGGTAAGCAGCACGGCACCGGTGGCGCCCATGGGATGGCCCATGGCCAGATGTCCGCCGTTGACGTTGACCCGGGACATATCTGGCTGATAGCGGCGTTCAAAATGGACCGGCACGGCGGCGAAGGCTTCCATAAATTCAATGCGGTCAAGCTCAGGCAAACTGAGGCCGGATTTCCGCAGCACCTGCTCCATGGCCTGAAAGCCAGCACCAAACTGCAGCACCGGGTCGCCGGCGGTCTCCACCGCCGCAACCACCCTGGCCCTGGGTTCCAGACCTGCCCTGCGGCCGGCTTCCGCGCTGCCGGTCACCACCAACGCCGCACCGTCGGCCAGGCCCGGACAGTTGGCAACAGAGTGCACATGATCGATGGCGTTGAGCTCAGGAAACGCTGCCAGCGCTCGCTGGTCCTGGCCGGCCTGGCCCAGCTCCACAAAGGCCGGCGACCGGCGTTCCAGGTCATCCAGAGTCAGCTCCCCCCGCACCCACTCATCGTGGCCCAGCATGACTTCGCCGGCCGGGTCGCGCACTGGCATGACGCTGCCAGCGTATTTGCCGCCACTGAAGGCTTTGGCGGCCCGCTGGTGAGATCGAACAGTGGCCTCATCAAGATCGGCTTTGCTGTAGCCCATCTGGCTGGCAAGAATTTCTGCACCCATAATCGGTGCCAGCCAGTTCAGCTGACTGGATGTCTTTGGATCGCAGTAATACGATCCGCGATCGCCCTGAAACGGCACCTGGGATAACATCTCGACGCCACCGGCCAGGGTTAACCCGCCCTCCCCGGCCTGACTCCAGCGGACACCTTCAATCACGCTGGATAGTCCAGACACGCAGTAGTTGTTGATGGTTTTAGGCACGACGTTTTCGGCAAGGCCCGAAGCAATGCGGCTGACTAATGCCAGGTGACCACCCTGGGAGTCAACCTGGCCAACACATCCCAGCAACAGCCGGGCCACCTGGGGGCTGAAATCTTCCCCGTTACGCCGCTGCAGCGCCGCTACCAGCTGATGGATCAGTTCCTGGGGCGCCAGGGAGTGCAGCGCACCGCCGGGTTTGCCCTTGGCGGGCCCTACACCCTTGCCCCTAGGGGTGCGCAGGGCGTCAAAAATAAAGACGTCGGTCATAGGATCACCCTGTGTTGAGAGAGCTTGGGCTGGCTGGAGTTAATCCGAGCTAGGAGTCTGCATCGGCTGGCGAAACTGCACGATACGAAACCGGTTGGCCACAAAGGCCAGATCAGTCAAGCAGGCGTTGCCAGCCGGGTTAAGACCGGTCACATGAAAGTCGCTGTAGGCGGCGGCAAAATTGATCGGCATCGCGCTGGTCATATTGCACCACAGGGATGCGCCGGCATCGGCAAAAGCGTCCTGGGCCTGCTCCAGAAAACCATCATCAACGCTGTAAAGGTAGGAGCTAATCGCGCCAAAGCGCCGCGCATTGTCGGCGGCATTGGTTAACGCGGCTTGCCGATCAACCTCCGAAATCACAAAAGCCACCGGCGCAAAATGCTCCTGCTGATAGATTGGCGCATGTTGGGAGTCCAGCACACAGACCATGGGGGTAGCAGTTCGCGCATTGGGGAACTCGGGGTGTGGGTAAGGGGTCGAGTCCAGAGCAATGCGGCCCACCGCGCTAACCCTGGTCCTTAAGCTCTGGAGAATTTCCAGCGACTGCTCCGCCTGGATCGCCGCGCATAGTCGGGACGCAGCAAGCGGGTCTGAGGTGCGGCGACTCACCGCCTGGGTCAGCAAATCACAGAACTGAGCAAATGATACCGGCCCTTGATCGCTTGCAATGCCGTCGGCAGGCACATGAATGTTCTGGGGGCTGGTACACATCTGGGCCGAAAATCCGCAAAGGGCGTTGGCCAGACCATCCACCAAACCATCCAGGTTGTCCGTAGATTCCACTACTACAGCGTTACAGCCGGCGGTTTCAGTGAACACCAGTTTGTCGGCACAGTGCTGTTCTATCCAGTTGCCGAAGGCCTGAGAGCCGGTGTAGTCGATGATCGCACAGTCCCGGTGGCGCAGCAGTTCAGTGGTGATGGGGCTTTCCCGGGTATCGGCTGCCAGTAGCACCAGATTGGGATTGTGTCCGGCCTGCTCCAGCACCCGCCGGCACACCTTCACCGCCATGGCGACGGGCAGGATGCCGTTGGGGTGTGGTTTGAGGATAACCGGGTTGGCGGTTACCAGATTGGCAAACAGCGCGGGATAGGCATTCCAGAGGGGGAACGTTGCGCAGCACACAACGGCAGCAACCCCTCGGGGCATGGTTCGATAGTGTTTGCTGAGCGTGACTTCACCCGCCCGACCAAAGCCTTTGCTCCAGGTAGCGGTTTCAGGGATCTCTCCCAGCGCCCTGGCCGCATAGGCAATGGCCTCAACACCACGATCCAGGGCGTTGGCGCCGCTGCCGGAAAAGGCCATCAGAAAACTCTGGCCTGCGGTATGCATGGTGGCGTGGGCGTTGGCAAAGGCCTGTTGCTCCAGCTCAAATGCCATCTCGAGGCAAACGCCGGCCCGTTCTTTCCAGCTTAGCCTTTGCCAGCTTTTCATTGCCGTCAGGGCTTCAGCAAAGAGCACCTGAGGGTCGCTACGGGGGTAGTCAATATCCAGGGGTTGGCGGGTATAGGGGGAAATCTCCATCCCAGTGCGGCCGCACTCACCGGGCTGATCCAGCTCAAAGGGCCGACCCAGCAACGCTTCAAATTCCGCCTTGCCCCGCTGCGCTGCGCCGTCCGGGTGCAGGCGAGCACTGGGGGACTCTACGAAGGGGCTCCAGTAGGCACGGGACCGACAGGTAGCCATGGCCTCGACCAGGGTCTTGTGGTGTTTTTCGAACAAACTCTGATTCACGGGAGCCATCTGGCAGTTGAGGACAAAGGGGACTCGACCGGGGTCAGAGCCCTTCCCAAATGATGCTAGCCACGTTAATTTACTAATGCAAGCAAGGATCATCACCGCACAGGACCCTGAGCATATGGCGGCACAAACCGAGCAACAGCTGAACGATTTTAATCCCTACCTCAAAGGTCCCTACCGACCCATTGAGCGGGAACTCAGCGCGGCCCAGCTGCCGGTGACCGGTGAGATTCCGGCGGACATCAGCGGCGCGTATTTTCGCAACGGCCCCAACCCCGTAAATCCACCCCACGGGATGCACCACTGGTTTGACGGCGACGGCATGATTCACGCCGTTCATCTGCGCGGCGGCAGCGCCAGCTACAGCAATCGTTACGTGGTTAGCCCTGACCATCAGGCAGATCGCGACGGTAGCCTGAAAAAAACCGGCATCATGCAGCCCGCCAGTTTTGATGGATCAACCACCCACTACAAAGACACCGCCAATACCGACGTGCTGGTGCATCACGGCGAACTGATGGCGCTGTGGTATGTGAGCGGTCAGCCGGTCAGGCTGGATCCACATACCCTTGAGACCCTGGGCGTAGACACCTTTGGCGGCAAGCTGCCGAAGAATATTTCCGCCCATTCCAAGGTCGACCCGGCCACCGGTGAACTGGTGTTCTTTGACTATCAGCTGTTTGAACCCAGCTACAGCTTAGGTGTGGTGTCCAGCGCCAATGAGCTGACTCACTTTACCGACATCCAATTGCCAGGGCCGCGTTTACCCCACGACATGGCCATTACCCGCAACTACGCGGTGTTGATGGACCTGCCCGTGGTACTCACCGACCAGGCCCTGAAGGCCAAACGCTGGAACATTCACTTCGACCCTGCTCTCAATACCCGGTTCGGCGTCATCCCTCGCAATGGTGATGGCAGTCAGATCCGCTGGTTCGATTTTGAGCCCTGCTACATCTATCACGTGATTAACGCCTTTGAAGAAGGTGATGAAGTGGTGTTGCAGGCCTGTCGATTTTTAGACAACGGGCGGCCCCTGGACCCACGCTTTGGTCCCTATGCTGGGATGGTGGACGTACTGGCCCTGCGCGCCCACATCCACTGCTGGAGGATGAACCTCGAGACCGGTGAGACCCGGGAATATCAAGTGGACGATACGGTCAGTGAGTTTCCGGTGATCAACATTGCTTACACCGGCAAACCCAGCCGCTACGGCTATCTGGCCACCATTCCAGACACCTCAACCCAGGTCTTTGATGGGATCATGAAATACGATTTCCAGCAGTCCGTTGGACACAGCTGGCGTTTCCCGTCCAACTGTTTTGGCTCAGAACCCGCCTTTGCGCCGAGAATCAATGGCCAAAGTGAGGACGACGGCTATGTGGTCAGCATCATGACCAATGTGCTGGACGAGACCTCCAGCCTGGTGATTTTGGATGCTGGAGACATGGCAGGCGGGCCGGTAGCCCAGGTTCATCTCCCCCAGCGAGTGCCCCTGGGTTTTCATGGAACCTGGGCCAACACCTCGGAAATGAAGCCAGCCTAGTGCCTGAGAACGGGAAAGCTCAGGCCCTGGCCTGCTCGTATTGCTGTCGCAGCGCCTGGAT
>CAYGPO010000079.1:0-16375 GCA_964351665.1 uncultured Gammaproteobacteria bacterium
GGTTGTGGTGGACTACGACGAACACCTACCGGCAGATAAGACCTAAGAGAACCTCCAGGAGTCTGCCCCGTAGAAAGTTTCTACGGCGCAGACTAGCGGTTGAAAGCTAAACAGTTTCGAATTAATAATAACGTTATCTAAACAGTTTAGGTGTTGTCATGCTGGCGCTGGATCGACGAAAAAACGATTTTCTCTATCAGCAGGTCATTGATCTGATCAAAATGGAGATTGATTCCGGTGCCCTTAGGCCGGGAGACCGCCTGCCCAGCCTGCGACGACTGGCGGGCAATTTGGACGTTAGCATTCCGACGGTGAAGCAGGCCTACGAAGAGCTTGAGCGGTTGGCCCAGGTGGAGTCCAGACCCCAGTCCGGCTTCTATGTCCTGGCTCGGGTTCGAAATGCCCTGGTCCGGCCTCCGCCGGCCAACACCGCAGGGCCGGTGGAGGTGTCCTGTCGCAAGCTGGTGGAACAGGTCTATGAAGGTATGCACCAGGTCGGTGTGGTGCCACTGGGCATTGCCAATCCGTCCTTTGCCCGGCCGGCGGCCAAAGCCCTGCATCGCACCATGAAGCGAGTTATGGCTCGGGCCGAGCAGCGCAGTGTGGGCTATGCGCCGGTCCGGGGTGATCCGGGTTTGCAGCGTCAGATTGCCTTTCGCTATCTGGATATGGGCGGCGCGGTGCGGCCCCAGGACCTGATCGTTACCAATGGTTGTCAGGAGGCCCTGGCCTTGGCTCTGCAGGCTGTGGCCTGCAGCGGCGATGTGATTGCGGTTGAGTCGCCTACCTACAGCGGCACCCTGGAGTTGATCGAATCCCTGGGTATGCTGGCCTTGGAAATTGAAACCTGCCCCACCCAGGGCCTGTGTCTTAAAGCGCTGGAAAAAGCCCTGGGCCAGCAGGCCATTCGTGCCTGCGTGTTTTCCTCCTGTCTGAACAATCCGCTGGGATCTGCCACCACCGATGACCACCGACGGGAACTGGTGGAGCTGGTGGAAAGCTATCGGGTGCCGCTGATTGAGGACGATGTGTACGGTGAACTGTTGTTCAGTGGCAAAAAGGCCAAGCCGGCGCAGTTCTTCTCCCGCAAGGGCCTGGTGCTGACCGCTGGCTCATTTTCCAAAACTGCCGCGCCTGGATATCGCATAGGCTGGCTGCTGCCAGGCCGCTTCGCCGATCCTGTGTTCAGGCTCAAACGGGCCATTTCTTTTTCCTCAGGGCTACTCCAGCAGCTGACCCTGGCGGAGTTCATGAGCGGCGGGGAGTACGACCGACATCTGAAGCGGTTGCGGCCGGTATTAAAATTGAACTGTGAGCGGATGACCGCCCTGGTGGGTGAGTCGTTTCCGTCCTCGACCCGGGTTTCCCAGCCGGCCGGTGGCTCGGTGCTGTGGCTGGAAATGGCGCCAGATTTCGACAGTGCGGCGTATTTCCAGCGGGCCCTGGCGGCCGGTATCAGCGTCGCGCCCGGGGCCATTTTTTCGCCGGGTAATCGTTTTCGGAACTTTCTGCGGCTCAGTTTTGGTCACCCCTGGGGGCCGGATCTGGAGACGGCGATTCGGACCTTAGGCCTGCTGGCTCGCGAGCCTAATTGAGCTCGATACCCATGCTGGAAAGTTTCAGTTCGGCAACCCGTCGATCAACGGCTTCAGGCACCGGATAAAGTCCAGGGGCCAGGGCCGGCTTGGTTAACAGCTGGTGCACCCCCAGGGCCTGCAGGGCAAAGCTGGTGTCCATGATTTCTGCGGGATGGCCGTCAGCGCAGGCAATATTGACGATGTGGCCCCCGCCCAGCAGGTAGACCCAGCCCTGGGGTAAACGGTAACCCTGTACCTTGTCGCGCATCGGTGCGTTTTCGCTGGCGGCGGCGGCCAGATCTTGCGCATCGATCTCATCCCAGAAGTGCCCGGCATTGGCCAATATTGCGCCGCTTTTGAGCAGCGGGAAATGTTGGGTATCCAGAGTGTGGGCAACGCCGGTAGCGGTGATGACAAAGTCTGCTGTCGGCAGCAGGTCAGCGGGGCGGCCCACCTGATAACCGGTCATCAGGGCATCAGCGGCCTTGATCGGATCGGTTTCTATAACGCTGACCCGGGAGCCCAGTCCTGCCGCCCTCAGAGCGATTCCCCGTCCACACCAACCAAAGCCCATCACACAGACGGTCTTACCGGCCAGTGACAGGTTGGTGCAGCGCATCACCGCATCCCAGACCGATTGACCCGTGCCATGGATGTTGTCAAACAGGTATTTGCAGCGAGCGTCGTTAATCGCCAGCACCGCGGTGTTCAGATCGCCCTGGGCCTTACGCTGCCTGGCGCGCTGCACCCCGGTGGTGGTTTCCTCACACACGCCCAGCAGGTCCTGTAGCAATTCCGGCCGGCGCTCATGCAGCAGCTCCAGCACGTCACCGCCATCGTCCACCACCCCATGGGGACGGATATCCAGGGCTTTGTCCATGTTATCGAGCATCTCCTGCGGGCTGGCCCCATGGCGGGCGTAGACGTGCAGGCCTTTGTCAGCCAGGGCGGCAACCACATCATCTTTGGTGGAGTCTGGATTGCTGCCGGTAACACTGACCTTCGCGCCACCGGCTTTCAGCAATAGCGCTAAATTTGCGGTTTTGGCTTCCAGGTGGACGCACACCAGCAGGCGTTTGCCGGCGAAGGGCTGGCTGCGAGAAAACTCATTTTCCAGCAGACTCAGCACCGGCATATGACGGCGCACCCAGTCGATCTTCAGGGCTCCCTGGGCCGCCAGAGCCGGGTCGGCGACCAGGTTGGGTTTCATGGCGAAGTGTCGCCACTGACGCCGGTGTTGTCACCGGTCGCCGGCTGGTCGGCGTGGGACTGCCTGGCTGCGGCGACTATCCCGCGCACATCTTTGAGCATGGCTTTAGCATCAAACACGATGCCGTCTTTAATGGTGTAGCGAACCCCGCCAACCCGGGTCGGCTTGTTGTCATCACCAAGTTTGAAATGACCGGTGCCGTAGAGCACCTTTAGGTTAGCCATGGGGTTTTCGTCGACGATCAGCAGGTCCGCCAGCTTGCCCACTTCCACCGAGCCGATATCGGCTTCCAGGCCCAAAGCCTGGGCACCGGAAAGAGTAGCGGCCCGAATCACCTCCAGTGGATGAAAGCCCGCTTCCTGCAGCAGTTCCAGTTCACGGATATAGCCAAAGCCATAGGTCTTAAAAATGTATCCGGAGTCTGATCCGGCGGTGACCCGGCCACCATGGTTTTTGTAATCGTTGACGAACTGCATCCAGCGATTGAAATTGGTCTTCCAGGCAATCTCGTCGGCGGTGGTCCAGTCAAACCAGTAAGAGCCGTGGGCGGCCCGGCTGGGCTGAAAAAACTGCCAGAGATTTGGGTGGGTGTAATCCTTGTGCCACTCGGCGGTGCGCTCGCGCATCAGGTCCCGGCTGGCCTCGTAGATGGTGAAGGTCGGGTCCAGGGTGAAATCCATACCGATCAACTCATCGCGCACGGCGTTCCAGCGTTCACTGCCGGGGCCCGCGGCCTGCAGCCAGAGCCGTCCGGCCTGCCCAAACCGGTGGCTTTCATCGTTGTAGTTGTAGTCGGGGGGATAGTCCTGCACCACTCGCTGATCAAACAGCGCCTCCGGCAGTCCATACCAGTGCTCCATGGTGGTGAGTCCCAGACGTGCCGAGTCCAGTACGTTCATTCGGGTGACTGCCAGCTGCGCGTGGTGCATGGCGGTGCGCAGACCCTGTTGCTTGGCTTCGGTTAACGCAGCCGCCATGACTTTCGGTGATGCTCCGAAAAACTTGATGCCCTGAGCGCCCTGGCGTTTGATTCTTCGGACCCAGGAGCGCGCTTCTGCCGGGGTAGAAATGGGGCTGTCGGCACCGGTACCAAAAAACGGATACACCTCAATCCGTGGCGCGGTAATGGTATTGCTGAGGCTGCGCTCACGATGATCAAGACACCAGGCCAGCCCGTTGCCACAGGAGGGGTCTCGGATGGTCGTGATGCCGTGGCCCATCCAGAGTTTGAACACGTACTCAGCGTTCACGCCCTGGGCCTCACCACCCATATGGCCGTGCATGTCTACCAGCCCCGGCAACAGATAGTGCCCTGCAAGCTCTAACACCCTGGCGCCGGCGGCAGCCTGGGGGCGGTCAGCCTCGTTGATGGGTAGCTGGGGATAGCCAACGCTCTGAATGCGGGCAATCCGGTTGTTTTCAATCACCACATCCACCGGACCAATGGGCGGGGCGCCAGTGCCGTCAATCAATGTGACGCCGCGCAAAATCAGCTGGGAAAAGGGCCCTTCACCCTCATTGCGTTCCGGCGCCGGGTCGATGGCAGCCATGGCCAGGGTTGACCAGAGCGTGATGGCAACAGCAGCAGCCCGCAGGGTGATTCTGAAGAAGGGGCGGGCCCTTGCTGACAGTTCAAACATGGTGGTGACCTTTCATCGGGAAGCCGGATTATAGGCGCGATTGCCCGCCAACCCATAGCGGTGCTATGGATTGACC
Organism: uncultured Gammaproteobacteria bacterium; assembly: GCA_964351665.1. GTDB lineage: Bacteria > Pseudomonadota > Gammaproteobacteria > Xanthomonadales > SZUA-38 > JANQOZ01. The sequence goes on from CAYGPO010000079.1 coordinate 4,504, forward strand.
CCTTGATCAGGCGCTCTGCCGTCGGCATCGCAATGGGCCAGTGGGGCCTTTTCGGGAGCCGCCCGCCGCCCGCTCCACACCAGTTATCGGTCCGATGTGCGTTATTATCCGTCTCGCGAGTTAAGGTAAACGCTAGGGAAGGTGTAGGTGGACCATGAAAAGGTCTCAATTATCATCGATTGCTGATTTAAGCGATCTCATCGAGCATGGTGGGATGAGCTACGCTGCTCAGCAGATAAAGCCGGTGACACCCAAACCCGGCTCTGAACGCTGGTTCGAGTGGTTGGTGCGGCCGCCCCTGGAAGATCAAAAGCTGTCCACTACGGACTTTATCCACGCCGTGGAAAGCCTGGGTCTGGCGCTGGATCTTGATACCCGGATTGTTCGTGATGCGATGTCCTGGCTGGATATCCAGCCCATCAACACCCGTCTGTGCATCAACGTTTCAACCGCCAGTCTGGTCAACCGACACTTTTCTGAGTTTGTGGCGATGACCCTGCAGCAAAGCCACCTGCTGCCCAGCCAGGTTTGTTTTGACATCACCCTGCATGATTCCGCCGGCCACTTCGCCGGCGCCAGTCGCTTTATCCGTTTGGTCCGTGATCTGGGATGCGTGGTGGCGCTGGATATGGGTTCGCCAGGTAACCCTCTACTGGGCATGTTGGCACCAATGGGGATGGTGGATTTTCTAAAAATTGACCAAAACTGCGTGCAAACAGCCCCTAAAAGCCACGTACATATGGAGCTGCTGGAGAGTCTGGTGGATTACGGCAAGCGTTTGAATCTGCCGCTGGTGGCCAAAGGTGTCGACAGTGAACGACAGCTGGATTTGCTCAGATCCTTATCGGTGGACTACTACCAGGGGTTCATCGACGGTGAGCCGGTGGTGGTGGCAGGAAAAGGATTCGTTGATGACTCTCTGGCGGGTATTGAGCGCTCTGCTTGAGCCCTTGCGGGTCGGTGGCTGATGGTTGGCTGATAGCTGTTGCGATGGGCGCCAGTCCATGCAGGTCGGTTATAATCCCCGGAGCTCAATAATAAGGATCCTGGCCATGCGCTGGAAAGACCTCCGTCGTAGCAGGAACGTGGAAGATACCCGAGGTACCCGCAGCGCCGCTGCCGGCGGTGTGAAGCTCAGTGGCGCAATGATTGTGATCGCCGTGATCATCAGCCTGATCACCGGCCAAAACCCCTTGTCACTGCTGCAAATGCTGGGCGGAGCCGCTGGCCCTAGCCAGGCACCTCCCGCCGCAAGTCCCGCCGCCGATGATGAAGCCGCTCAGTTCGTCAGCGCAGTTCTTGGCTCCACCGAAGATGTCTGGAACAAGGTGTTTGCCAGCTCCGGTCAGCAATACGCGGCCCCCAGGTTGCAAATTTTTGAAAATGGCGTGTCATCAGCCTGCGGTTATACCAGCGCTGCGGTGGGCCCGTTTTATTGCCCGGGGGATCGGAAGGTTTATCTGGATCTTGGCTTTTTTCGGCAGCTGGCGGCGATGGGGGCGCCGGGGGATTTTGCTCAGGCCTACGTGATCGGCCATGAAGTGGGTCACCACATACAAAATATCACTGGGATCGAGCCCCGGGTGCGTCAACTTCAGCAGGGCCGTCGCAACAAGCAGCAGTCCAACCAGCTCTCGGTGTTAATGGAGCTGCAGGCCGATTGCCTGGCCGGGGTCTGGGCCTACCACGCCAACCAGGCCAGTAGGGTGCTGGAACCTGGCGATATCCAGGAGGGTTTGCGGGCAGCCGCCACCATCGGAGATGACGCTCTGCAGTCCTCTTCGGGCCAGTCAGTTCGTCCCGAGTCCTTTACCCATGGCTCCTCGGCCCAGAGGGTTGAGTGGCTGAAACTGGGCTTGTCCCAGGGTAATGCTGATTCCTGCGATACCTTCGCCAAAGCGGGTGTTCGTCTTTAGCCCTAGGGTTTTAACGCTAGAAAAGCGCTCTCCGCACTGATAGTCTCCGCTTTCCGAGGGCCAGAACAGCGCTTGGTGAGGGACGCCCGGCGCTGTTTTTCGACAACATAATAACGGGAAGAAAAGACAATGGCTTTTGCTAAAGAGTTTAAAGAGTTCGCGTTGCGCGGCAACGTTATGGATATGGCGGTAGGTATTATCATCGGCGCCGCCTTCGGCAAGATTGTATCCTCGTTGGTGAAGGATGTAATTATGCCGCCCATCGGCGTTGCCATGGGTGGCGTGGATTTTACCAATCTCGCCTATACCATCAAACAAGCCACCGCTGATGCGGAAGCCGTGGTAATTGGCTATGGCGCCTTCATTCAGACGATTGTGGACTTTCTGATTGTGGCTTTGGCCATCTTTGTGGCGGTTAAGGTCATGAACAATCTGAAGCGCAAGGAAGAAGAAGCCCCGGCCGAGCCGGCAGAGCCCAGTGATGAAGTCAAACTTCTGACGGAGATCCGGGACTCGCTGAAAAAGTCCTGAACGCCAGTTAGGTTTTTAGGAGAGCTGATCAGGGTGTCCTGATCAGCTTTTCAAATAGTCCGCCATCTGGCTGCCAAATTCTTCATGCAGCCGCTGCCATTCCATTTTGAACCAGGGCGTAAAATGCACCTCGTTGGACGCCATCTCAGCGTTTAACGCTGCTGGACTGACGTATCTCCAGCTCTGCACTTCGTTGATGTTGGGATGAACCTCGCCAGCAGCGTGGCCCAAAAATACCGAACACAGCTCGTTTTCCGCACCTTCCTCGCCGTACAGCGCCTGGTACTGGAATTTGTACACGTACTCCAGCCGGCTGCGCATTCCCAGTTCTTGATCCAGCCGTCGGTGGATGGCGTCATCAAGCTCTTCCCCCTGCCTTGGGTGACTGCAACAGCTGTTGGACCAGTACAAAGGCCACAAGCGCTTTTGGCCGCTGCGCTGCTGCAGCAGCAGCTCGCCTCGGTCGTTAAAGATAAACAGGGAAAACGCCCGATGTAAAATACCCTCGCCGTCGTGGCAATCGGCCTTGCTGGCGAAACCGGTGGGATTGTCGTTGCTGTCCACCAGCACCAGCTGTTCCGATTCTGACGACACAATTGCCTGGCGCGCCGCCGCTGCAGAATTAGCCAATTTCCACCTCCATGGCTTTGTATCCGGCATCCTCAATAGCCTTCACAACCTTGTGCGAATTCTCCGGGCATAGGGCGATGACCGAGCCACCACCGCCAGCGCCGGTGAGTTTGGCTCCCAGGGCGCCGTTCTCCCGGGCGATTTGTATCACTTCCTCGATCTCCCAGGATGAGACCTGAATGCCGTTGAGCATTCCCTGGCAGACGTTCATCAACTGGCCAACCCGCTCCAGTTCAAAGGCTTTCAGCGCTTCCAGCGAGCGCAAAGTGAGTTGGTCGATATCGTTGAATATGCGGTCATAAACCCGTCGGCTGCTCTCCCAGCCGGCGCGAACTTTGGCGACCATTTTGGCCGTTAGGCTTTCCACACCGGTAATGCCGATGACCAGTCGAATCGGTTGGGGTAGTACCAGTTCCTCAACCAACGGTGGGTCGCCGCGCTTGAACAACAGCATGCGTCCATAGGTTGCCACTGAGTTGTCGATGCCCGAAGCGTTTCCGTGGGCCATTTTTTCTGCTTCAAAGGCCAGGTTGTTGGTCTCTTCGTCGGTCAGCCCCAGTCGAAAATGCTGATCCAGGGCGCGAATAATGGCCACCGCCACCGCCGCCGATCCCCCCAGTCCCTGGGCCCTGGGAAGGTTTGGGTAAACCTGGATATTCATGCTTCGGTCCAGCAGACCCAGGCGTTCCAGAATCATTGCTGCGGGCCGCTCATAGGGCTTGCGCAGTTCCGGCTCAGTGCTGATGCGCTGATCCACCCCCCACCTGGGGATGGTCAGCTGGATGCCTGCAGACCAGTCGTCTACCCGGGCTTCCACCGCCAGCGGGATTGGCGCCGCGATGGCGTGAGAGCCGTAAATCACTGCGTGCTCGCCCATCAGGATGGCTTTGCCACAGCCGGAAGACAGGCCGTCTATGGGGCTGGCGTCTTCGTCAGCATGGGATTGTTGTTTTACCGTCGCCACAATCTGCCTCGCTTTCCAGATCTTGATTTCACCACTTTCCACCAGTCGATCCACCACCTGATTAAACATTTCCGGTGATGCACCGGCAGCCGTGGCCACGCTTCGTGCGTGCAGAGTCATATGGCCCTGCTGAATTCCTTCGGTTGCCAGTGCCTTCAGCGCTGAAAAATTCTGCGCCAGGCCAACCGCCCCCATAACCTCTGCCAGCTCTACCGCGCTGGTAACCCCCAGCAGCCGCAGGTTTAGCGCCACCGTCGGATTGGACTGCAGCGGCCCGCCGACGATGCCGACCTTGATCGGCATCTCTAACACACCCTCCAGGTCGCCTTTCTCAGTCTTTCGCCACTGGGTCAGCGCAGTGTAACGTCCCGCCCTGGCGGCGTAGGCGTGGGCGCCGGCCTCGATGGCGCGCCAGTCGTTGCCGGTGGCAATGGCCACCGCATCGATGCCGTTCATCACACCCTTATTGTGGGTCGCGGCCCGGTAAGGGTCTATGTCGGCAAACTGGCTGGCAATGCAGATACCGTCTCTAACCTGTTCACCGTCAAATCCCTTGCGCTGCAGCTGTTCGATGGGGATCACCGTGCGGGCCCTGACCATGGCTCGATCGGTCAAATTGGACAAAATCCGCAGAAACACCTTGCCGCCAGAGATTTTCTCCACCAGCGACGCGACCCCTTCACACATGGTGTTGACCAGGTTGGCACCCATGGCATCCCGGGTATCCACCAGCAAATGCACCACTACCATATCACCCAGATCGTGGGTGGTATGCAGCAACACCTCGATGTCCCTTGCGCCGCCGCCCCTGGCCACCATTTTTGGGTGCAGGCTGTTGGCCAGGTTAATGATCTGATCCTTGCGCTGCAGCAGCCGTGTCCGTGCTCTGGAAGGGTGGGGAGCGCCAATCACCTGGACCTGACCAATCAGCACCGGGTCGGTGCTTTCTGTGCTGAAGCCGCCGCCAGCCCGGGCGATTTTTGCTGCCGAGCTCAGGGCCGCGACAATTGACGGCTCTTCCACCGCCAATGGCACTACATAATCTTTATTGTTGATCTGAAAGTTGAGGCCCAGTCCCACCGGCAGGCCCAACACCCCAATCACGTTTTCGATCATGCGATCGGCGTTTTCCAGGCTCAGCATGTGTGAGCCGTCGTTCAACATGGCCTGATCGTCTTCGCTCAGCCAACCCCGCTCCCGCACCGCTGCCACCCGCTGCTCCACCGACAGCTTGTAAAAGTTGGGAATTCGAGATTTGTTTTGTTCGCTCATCGTGTGGTTGCCCAGCCCTGGTTAGAACGCATCAGTTCAGGTTTCAGTGGCAGGCCCCTGGCCAGCATTCGGAAGCCGAATCCGAGCAGCCGGTTGCTGCGTGAACACAGATTGCTGATCAGGAAAATTCGCCGAACCGCGGCCCGGGAGATTTTCACTGCAGCGCCGGTCCGATATTCCGGGTGGCGACGAATACTCTGCAGCGTATGTACCGCCAGGCCAATGGCCCACAGACAAAATCGCCGGATGCCGGTTTCGCTGGCAGGAATCAGGTGCACGTAACCCATGGCGTCTCTGAGATAGGCGTGGGCCATGCCCAACAGATCCTCAATGCCTTTTTCAAAACGATTTTGAAAGGCCGGGCTGTCAGCATCAGCGAGATTTAAGCCGTGGCTGCGAAACAGCTCCTGGGGTAGCCAGCAGGCCGCCGCCGCCCGGTCTTCCCAGAAATCTTTCAGGATATTGGTCATTTGCAGCCCCTGCCCGAAGGCCACGGCCAGGGGCATCATGGAGCTGCGGTGGGAGGCTATGGTGACCGAGTAGTCGCAAAACAGCTCGGTCAGCATTTCACCCACCACCCCGGCCACGTAGTAGCAGTACTGATCCATATCCGCCACCGTTGGCAAACCGGCAATGGATTTATCTTCCTGATACTGGGGCATGCCGTGACACATAATCCGGATGCAGCGCTGCAAGGCTTCCCGCTGGCGCTCGTTGAAGCTGTGGGTGACCGCAATGACCCCTGCAGTTTGTTCAATCAGTCGGATCTCGTCCGCCGGCGTGTTGGCCGATAGCAGCGGCCTGAGCTCAGTGGCAAAATCTTCAGCGCATTCGCTGCCCTCAACAACCTTGACAAAGCGTTCATGAAAAAGCGCTTTTTGTTGACGATCCAGATTCAGGTCGTCTTCTACGGTGTCGGCGATACGGCACAGTAAATAGGCATTGGTGATGGGCTCCCGCAGGCCATCGGGCAGCTGCGGAATGGTCAGCGCAAAGGTGCGCGACACCCCGGGAAGCAGCTGTGCCTGAAGCTCCAGCGAGTGGCGTAGTGTTGAACTCATGAAAAGTTGCGGTCCATCCCCAGTGATTGCGCCGGTATTATCTCAAAACCGGACACTTTTTGCCGTAAACGCGTGACTGAACCTTTAGACCCTGATTTTCCGAGTCAAGATTCCAGCAGAGAAAGCCTTGTATTGCCGCATTTTTACGAAAATTCTCCAGTTTTTGTGGATCTTCGGCCATGGCCAGTCCGCAATCGCCGCCGCCAGCCCCGCTGGTTTTATACAGCACCCCGCAGCGCTGCGCGATGCCTGCGAGGTGATGATGGGGCTGGGTCCACACCCCCAGGCCTATTTGCTGGTCCAGGTTTGCCAACCGTTGGGTGAATTCGGAGGTCGCCTGCAGGAAGGCCTCCGGGGTTTGGCTGGCGGCGGCGCTGGATGCGCATTCGCTGAGTTCAGAAAGCTGTCTGAAGACTTCGGCAAAGGCCTTGGGCTGAGCTTTTTTGAAGCGTTCCAGAGTTTCCAGCCTGGTGGTGGTGGTCGCCGCCTGGCCTGACCATACCCACAGCATGGGCAGGGGCATGGGTACTGTCTGATGGGTAAATCCCGGCTCGCTATCGGCGCTGCGTTGAAACTTCAGCACCCCTCCTAAGAAGCTTGCCGCAACGTCGATACCGCTGCCTCGACCGCCTTGCAGGCGTTGATGGGCGGCCAGGGCCGCCGCCAGATCCACGCCCTTGGACGACTCGCCTGGCCTAAGTGCCTGAATCTCAGCAACCGCTGCCAGCAGAGCTGTGCAAAGGGCTGCGCTGGACCCCAGGCCAAGTTTGGCCCCGCCATCGACCCCGTCACTGCTGAAAAACTCCCGGGTGTCGAGCTCCGCGGTGCAGCCCGGCCCACGGTAGTCAAGGGCCGCCAGAACGTTGGCCAGCAGCGGCAGTTGGCGGGCCAACTGGGGCATCTGATGGTGTTCAAAATGGCACATTTGGGATCGAAATCCCGGCGTTGAAACCTGCCAGGCAGAGCCGGTGCCCGGGGTCAGAGTAACCACCGCACGCCTGGGCACTGCGGCGACCAGAGCGGCGGCTCCGTAAACCACCGCATATTCTCCCACCAGTACCAGCTTGCCTGGGGCACTGGCGATCACCGGCTTGCTCAAGGGCGCACCTGGTGGGCGCCGGGGCCCAGCCCGACGGTGTGAACTTCCAACACCCCTGGCAGCTGCTGAAGGTGACTTGCCACCGTTTCGGCGCTGTCTGGCAGACAGATGATTTTGACCTGCGGGCCTGCGTCCATGGTGCAAAAAGCGCCAACACCCTGGTCGCGCAGGGTTCGTACCTGTTGGATACAGGCAAGGCTAGCGGGTTTCATGTACAGCAGGCCCGGCCGGGTCGACATCATGACCCCATGCATGGCCAGAAAGCTGGCCTCGCTGACCTCAGCCAGGGTTTGGAAATCCCTGGCCTTGATGGCCCTGCGAGCCAGCACAAGGTCGCTGTCCACGCAGCGGGTCCAGGCCTGGTAAAACGGTGATGTCAGCCGGGATTGTTCCATCCCGGCGGTTGAAGAGACTTGTTTGGGCCCAGCTTCAGTTACCGCCGTGACCACTTTTAAGGGCCAGGCCTCTTGCTCCAACAGCGCACTGGCCCGGGTGCTGTCACTGTCCGCACCCAGGGTCAGTTCGACGAAGCCACCGTATATTGAACGAGCGGCGGAGCCGGATCCGCGCCGGGCCATGACCGACTGTTGGCCCAGGCTCAAGCCCAACCCCAGCAGCTCGTTGACGGCTACCGTCAGAGCGGCAAAACCGGACGCCGAAGATGCCAGGCCAGCGGCGGTGGGGAAGTTGTTGCGGCTATTGATCACCAGCGGCGGGCGTTCGCCCAGGGTTTGATCCAGCCATTGGAACACCCGGCTTGCCTGGTCTTTGTCCGGCACCCCGTTGAGAACAAATTCATCAACCGACCCTGTTTCAACCTCCGTCACCGTGCTAAAGGTGTCCAGGGTAATGGACAGCGAGCCGGCTGAAGGCAGGTTCAGGGTAGGGTTAGATTTTCCCCAGTATTTGATCAGCGCAATATTGGGGTGAGCGCAGGCACGAACAGACATGGGGCTATTGTAGCTCAGCGGCAACCGGGTTCTTCACTGGCAGCGAAGGCGCAGGCGCCGGTGCAGCCAGTACAGCAACAGTCCGTGCAGGGTCAGACTCACCGGTACCAGCCAAAGCCAAGCTTGCTGCTGCATGGCCAGCCAGCAGATTTTGACCGGGGCGAAGGTGGGCAAGGCCATAAACAGCCACTGCTTCGGTGTGGATACAAACCAGGCGGCAATCACCGGTGCGGTAATGAGGCCGTTGCCTTTGGCTATCGCAAAGCCCTGGATTTTGTTGCTGGCCAGCAGCGCGATGGTGGATGCCAGCAGCGGCGCCAGGGGCGCTGCGCAGAGGCTGGAGAAGAAGATCCCGCCAGCAGACAATGGCGCCAGGCCCACCAGGGACAGCATCAGTATGGTGATCAGAAAGGCAACCGCCCCGGGCACCGCAATCCGGTACATCAAATAGCCCTCCACCCCTAACGGCGTAACGGCGATGCCGGTCATGACGCCTTCATCGCGCTGATCCAAAATCAGCAGGCCGCCGACTATGCCCACCAGCACTGGGGCAATCAGCAGGCAGGAGCTTTGGATAAGACCAAACCAGGGCGTTAAGTCAAAGCCATGGCGGGCCAGTGCACCGTTGTTCAGCATTGGCGGAAGCCAGCGCATCATGGGCAGAAACACTCCCAGGCACAAAATCAGCGTCCAACGCAGCAGGGAGTCGCGACGGATGCTGCGTGCATCGGCCTGCAGCAGGGCGACCAGCTGTCGCCAACCTCTGGGGGCGGTCAGATCACGGTGTTCATTTTCTGGTCCCTTTTCTGGTCCATTTTCAGGCTCATTTTTTGGCCCATAACCCGACAGATCACCGGCCTGGTTAGCCCCAGGTATTGGCCTGTTCATGTGGCCAAGGCCATGTTGCGGGTGGCCCTGGCAGCCAGCCAGTGGGTCGGAATCAGCCAGGCAGCGGCGGCCACCAGCCAGCCGGCGGCGCTGGCCGGATCCACGCCGCTGCTAACCGAGGCCTTAAGCAGTTTGATTCCGGGTGTCAGGGGATGCAGCATCAACCAGGGGCTGCTCCAGACATCCGCCAGCTCCAGCGCAGGCACCAGGAGCAGCACAAATGCCAGGGAAGAGGGCATCAGGAATTCGCTCAGACTCTGGTAGCGCAGGACCATGACCAGTCCCAGCTGGCAAAGGATGCTGGTTATCAGCAGGGCAGAGGCCACTAACAGCATCGGGTTAATCGGCCATAGGGGCGCTGCTACCAGCAGCGATTCAAATACCGCCAGCAGGGATAGCACTGCGCAACGGCCCAATACCCCTTCGCCGTGCCTTAAGGGGGTGAGCTGTTGGGCCAGCAGCGTATTTTCTGCTTTTTGCAGCAGGACCAGGGCCGCGGCGAAATAAAAGCCGTTGAAAATGAAAATCTCCAGCAGTACCAGGGCAATGATCCAGTCCGCCAGCATGGCTTTGATCCACCATAGCAACAGTAGGTGGGCCACGCTGATCAGCGCAGCTGCCAGAAAAAAGCCGTTGCGAAGGGCCAGTTTCAGGTCACAGGCCATGGCGGCCACCAGGCGCTGGCTGACGCCGCGCAGGTGAGCGCTCCGGCTGAGCACCAAATCACTCAATGTCGGTACCGGTGAGCCGGCGAAAGATCTCGCTGAGACTGGCTTCCTGGGTGTGCAGGGTTTGCAGTTGCTGGGTTTCAATAATGTGCCTGAAGCGTTCACTTTGGGCCAGCTGGTCCAGCTGAAAGGTCTCCTGCTCAGGAGGTTCCTGTTCGCCAAAGGTGACCTTCAGCTCAGCCCGACCGTGGGCTTTTTTCAGTGCTTTGGGCGTGTCGACAACGGCGATGGAGCCGTCAATCAAAAAGGCCACCCGATCACACAGCCGATCCACGGTCAGCATGTCGTGGGTGGTTAAGAAAACGGTTTTGCCGGCGGCTCGCTGCTGGCTGATAATCTGTTCTACCAGTGCCACGTTTGAGGGATCCAGCCCACCGCCGGGTTCATCCAGAAACAGAATTTGGGCGTCGTGCAGCAGAGCTCTAGCCAGCCCCAGGCGGGTTTTCATGCCCTTGGAATATTGCCCGACACGAGTATCAAGGGCGTCGCTAAGGCCAAGTTGTTCTATCACCGCCAGGTAGCTGTGGGTGGAGACGCCATAAAGGGCGCGAAAAAATTCCAGGTTTTCCCGACCTGTCAGGCGCAGAAAATGGGTGGGTAGTTCGAAGGCAACGCCGATCTGTCGATACAGCTCGCGACCCCACTGGGCAACCGGTCGACCCAAAATTTCAGCGTCACCAGAGCTGGCGGTGAGTAGGCCGGTTAGGACCTTCTGAGTAGTGGATTTGCCCGAGCCGCTGGGCCCAACAAAGCCAAAAACCTCGCCGGCTTTGACCTCAAAGCAGAGCGACTTGAGGGTGTCGGCGCTGGCCTTGGGATATCGAAAGCACAGTTCAGATACCCGGATCATGGGGCATTGGTCAGGATAATCACTACGCCTCCAAAGGTCAGGCCTACCCCCACCAGCTTGCGCCGGGTAAGACTCTCTCCCAGCACCGCCCAGGCCAACAACACCAGCATCACGCTGGAGGTTTCGTTGAGCACGGACGCCACCGAGGCCAGGGTGTATTTGTAACCTGCCTGCCAGCAGATCATTCCCAGATAGCTGCTGAAAAAACTGGCCAGTATGATCTGCCGCCATTGATGGGGTTCGCGCAGCTGAGCAATCACCCGTTGAGTGCGACCCAACAGAACCATCATGATCAGCATACCGGCAAGGCCAGCAAGCAGTCGAATCTGGACAATCCAGAACACATCGTGTTGTTCCAATATGCGCTTAACCATGACGATGCCCACCGCCATCATGATCACCGACAGCAGGCCCAGAGCGATACCCTGGATTAGCCGCGGCGGCGATGACTCAGAGGGTTCAGCCCTGGCCACCAGCAGCACGCCGCTGATAACCGCGGCAAACCCTACCAGCTGCACCGCTGCCAGTCTTTCACCGAGAAACAATGCTGACAGGGCAATGGTGCTGGGGCTGAACATGGCTGCAACTATCCCCGTGCGTGCTGCGCCAATCCGGTACAGACAGGCAAAATACGCGGTGTCTGCCAAGGCCAAACCAATAAAACCCGAGACGATACAGGTCCACCACTGGGCGGCGGTTAGCGGCGGCGGCGCCAGGCCGGAGAAGATAATAAGGGTAGGGGTCAGCAGTACCACTGCGACCAGGTTCTTTACCAGGTTCAGGGTAAAGGGCCCCATGGATTCGCCGCTGCGCTTAAACATGATAATGGCGATCGCCCAGCACGCAGCGCTGGCCAGCGATAAGATTTCGCCGGCGCCAATGTCCATGGCTGCCATCAGCCGGGAGGTTGAAAAACGGGGGTGTTAGAGGTCATTCCCCGCTGCCAGGGTCTGGAATGCCTGTTCAAAACTATGCCGATCCGC
>CAYGPO010000079.1:16475-21963 GCA_964351665.1 uncultured Gammaproteobacteria bacterium
GGTCATTCCCCGCTGCCAGGGTCTGGAATGCCTGTTCAAAACTATGCCGATCCGCGGCTTGCGCCGGTAAATCCAGCCGAACCGCGCGACGGCGTTCCCCTGCCGTGGCGATAAGGTCCAGGCCAAACCGATCCAGGCTTACGACCCGCCCCGCCTGGGCCCATTCACATTGGCCCTGCCTGCGAGCAATGCTGGTCAGCTGGTCGCTGTGACGATCATTTAACTCGTGCATGATTGCCGGGGCGTCCTCTCCCAGAGGGTCGGGTTTGGCGGCCCGGTAGTCAAATCCATCAACCCACACCGCGCGACCTGACCCGGCGATATAGCGAACGCCACTAACGTCCAGCTGAAAAAAATGCATGTCTTTCAGGTTTACGTAGGGCTCAGCATCCGGGTGACGGTCCAGATAGTCTCTAACCGTTTGACTATGATCATCGGTGGGCTGGGCTTTGCCCAGCAGTGTCACCCGTGGGATCAGCAGCGATTCATGTTCCGCCAGATGGGCGTTAACCAGCAGTGAGGCCTTGGAATCGGCCCTTAGGTATCGGTAGTGTTCCGCCCTTTGGTTCAACAGGACCACCACGTCACCCTGGGGCAGGGGCAGGTAGTCAATCACCGAACCATAGGGATAGCCGCCGTCGGTGGACAGGGTTGAGATGACGCCATGGTAATGAAAGTGCACCAGGGTTTTCGCCAGTTCTGCCACGCTGAGTCTAGGCATTGACCAATGCTGTCAGGAAAGATCAGGATTATGCCATTTCTAGCAAACTTCTGAGCTGCCCAGGTGGGCTTGCCATGGCCGCTGACCGGCGGGAGTTATTCAAAGCTACCCACATAAAGAAAAACCCCCGAACGGTGCCGGGGGTTGGTTTTGCATGTTTTGACGCGTTCAGGCTAGGGCCCAGCAGTGTCTCCAATGTGCTTATCGAAGAACTTTTCCATGGCGGTATACAGCTCAATCCGGTTTTCTTCTTTCCGGAAGCCGTGACCTTCATTGTCTTTTACCATCCACTCGTAGGGCTTGTTGTGCTGTTCCATCTCCTTGCGCAGTCGGGTTGCATGCTCATACTTGACCCGCGGATCGCGACGGCCGTGAACGATGAACAGTGGTGCTGTGATCTTGTCCACGTGGTTGATGGGAGAAGCTTCGGCCAGCAGCTCAGCATCGGTTTCGGGATCGCCAATCTGCTGCTTCATCTGTTCTGAACCCAGATTCCAGGCCTTTGGCATGGTCTCAAACAGCAGACCGATGTCCACAACGCCCACGTAGTTCACGCCACACTTATAAAGGTCTGGGGTGGTGGTGACGCCGGCCATGGTGGCGTAGCCGCCGTAGCTTGCGCCGTAGATGCAAATTCGATCTTCATCGGCGTAGCCCTGCTCGATGGCCCAGCTGACCGCGTCGGTGATGTCGTTTTGCATGGTCCGGCCCCACTGCTTATAGCTGGCCTCAAGAAAGTCACGGCCGTAGCCGGTGGAGCCTCGGAAGTTCATCTGCAGCACCGCATAGCCTCGGTTGGCCAGAAACTGGTGCTCGTTATTAAAGCCCCAGAAATCCCTGGCCCATGGGCCACCGTGGGGGTTGATGATGAGGGGCAGGTTTTTGTTTTCGCCGCTGGTCGGCAAGGTCAGGTAGCCGTGAATGGTCAGGCCGTCCCGGGACGTGTAGGTGATGGGCTGCATTGGTGCCATGTCTTCCGGCTCAATCCAGGCCATGGGCTCGGCCAGAAACTCCAGTTTTTGAGTTTTGCGGTCGTAAAGGTAGTAGCTGCCCGGATCCACGTCGCTGCTGGTGGAGACGATAAATAGGTCTTCATCTTTATTTGCGCTGGTCAGAGATACCACCAGATCCGGGAATGCCGAGTCCAGGGACTGGCGCATTTTGGTGTAGTCATCATCCAGACCCTGCCAACGGGGCCGAGAGTCAAAGTAGGTGGCTGCGACGGCTTTTTCCTGCACGTCTGAGAAGATCAGACCGCCGGCGTCCACGGTAGGGTTGTGGAAAATCATCTCTCCGTACTTTTTGGTTTCCGGATCGAAGCGATAGATGGCAGCGGTGTCGTGATCTTTCTGGGAAGACACAAACCAGGTTTGATTGTCGTAGTCAAAACCCAGCGGGGAAAAGGCGTTGCGGTCGTCCCAGGCAAATCGGGCAACCACTTCCCATTCCGCGTCTTCAGTCTTGCGATACCAGGCTTCGGTGAACAGCTTGTCCTGGGCCAAGGCGCCGCGGACTTTGCCGTCGTGGTCGGTAACCCAGCCGACCACGGTGCCTGGATTTCGCTCGATCATCTTCATGCCGCCGTTGCGCACGTTCATGCGGTACACGTCAGGTACACCCACCCGGCGACTGTCATAGGACACCAGCACGTGTTTTTGGTCGTCCTCCAACCTGTCCAACAGGGTCGGGGAGGGGATTCCGCCGGGGCCCGCCGAGTTGGATTCCAGGGGATTGATCAAGGTAGTAATGCGGCCGCCCTTGCGATCAACAGCATACATGGCGATGGCTTCTACACCGTCGGCATCGACGCCGAAAATAATCCGATCATCGGAGACCCAGGTATAGGCGGCCACGTCCTGATCTTCCAGCGCGGTAATAAACCGAGACTTGGAACGATCTTTCAAATCAATAATGGCCAGGTTGCGACGGCCTTTGGCCGGAGCCAGAGCCGCCATGTATTTGCCGTCAGGTGATACGGACATTGATGAGTACTGAGGATTTTTGAAGAAATCCTCAACGGAATAGTTCTTGGCCATGACCGAAGCGCTGACCATGGTCAGTGCGACAAACCACAAGCCGGGTCGCAGATTGCGAATAAGGGGCTGCATTGGGACCTCCTGGAGAGTAAAAAGCAACATTTGCAACGTGTTGAGGTCGCGTATTATAGCGCCGCGCCCAGCGCTTTGCTGAGCCAATAGTCATGGGCGTTGTAAACACCCATAAATGATTCACGATGCCCGCGGGTGCCTGTCAGGAACAGCGCGGTGGCCCACCGGCCGTTACAATAGGCACTGAACTGCCGGGGGATTCGTTGACTATAGATCTGAGTCTGCAACAGACGCTGCTGGCGCTGACCCTGGCATTGGCCGGTCTTTGCTACGCAGCATCGTTTCAGCGTCACCGGTTTGCCCTAGCGTGGTTTGCACTGCTCTGGCTGGCTCTGGGGCTGGGCGCAAGGCCGCTGTCGGCAGCCCTGGGTGTGCCGATTTCCCATGATATGGGCCAGGTGGTGAGCGGCTGGCTGCCCTGGAATCTGCTGGCCCTAGGCTTTTTGCCTCATATCGGGCTTTTCTCCAGATCCACCCTGGCCATCGCCGGCCTGTTGGCCTGTCAGCAGATTGTGCCCCTGCTGCTGTCGCCGGCGGATCTGGCCAGCCATGGATCACTGAACCAATGGCTGCTTGGCGGTCTGCCAGACGCCCTGGCCCAGTGGCTATTGCCGGTGGAATCCAAGCTATTGACCGTCGCCTGTCTGGTGTTTTTTGTTCGTTGGCAAAAATTCCAGGCTCAGTCTGAGCTGTTTCTATTTTTGCTTGGCTGCTGTCTGCTGATGGCCAGTCTGCGGCCGGCGTGGACCTATCCCTGCTTTCTTGCCGCCTCAGCGTTGATGATGCTGGGTGTGCTGCTAGCCTCCCATGCGATGGCGTTTGTTGATCCCCTGACCCGGCTGAAAAATCGGCGGGCGTTGGACAACGCACTGAAAAACCTGTCGGGAAATTTCGCCATTGGCATGCTGGACATTGATCACTTCAAGCGGGTCAATGATCGCTTTGGACACGATTTCGGTGACCAGGTGCTGGGCATGGTGGCTGCCCGGGTTCGGGGAATGCGCCTGTGCCAACCTTACCGGTATGGCGGTGAAGAATTCTGTTTGGTTTTTCGCGGGCGTAGCCTGGCTGAGGCCAAGGGGCGCTGCGAACAGATCCGTCAGGAGATTGCTAGCCGGCCTGTGGCCATGCGCAGTGGCGCCAGACCCGATCGAAAACCGCTGAAAAAATCGACTTACCGACGCAAGGTGCCCAGCGTAAAGGCCACCGTCAGCATTGGCGTTGCCCACGCCAGTAAACATGCCGGCCAGGCAGAAAGTGTGATCGCTGCTGCCGACAAAGCCCTGTATCGGGCCAAGAAAGCGGGTCGAAACCGGGTTGAGGTCGGGCGCTGATTAATGGCATGGGAATCATTCCTGAGTCGCTGGTGTCACACCATGATGATGAAAAGCATGAGCTGGATGTTGAGCCACATAATCAAACTCACAGGTTTTTTTTTGGCGACCTGGGTGGTGGTCGCCGGTGCCCAGCAAAGCGCGCCAGTAAACTCTGACGATGGGTCAGCCGGGGCCTCCTTGCCTGTGCACCGTTACCAGATCACCGTGAGCCCAGGCCTGGATCGGCTTCAGGTGCGCGCGCAGCTTGCGCAGCGTCTGCGTTCAGTTTCACTTAGGCATGGCGATAAGGCGGAGTTTATCTCTAACCTGCAATCCTGTGATGGCCAGCACCTGGAACGGCGCGGCCGGCGGGTTGCGCTGCCGTTATCGGCAAGCTGTTTTCGCTACAGCTACCGGCTGGCGGAAGCAGAAGCGGCTAACCCCAGTCGCTGGGTGAAGCTGGCCCAGGTCAATAGGCTGGTGGCACCCGCCGACTGGCTGCTGCTGCCGCCAATGTCCGCTGATAAGGTCGTCCAGGTGGAATTTTCCCTGGCCACGGGGCAGCGGGTGTCTGTGCCCTGGACAGCCCTGTCAGCGCCCAACACCTTTCAATTTGGGTTGTCCCCCGCCAGCTCTGACGCCCAGGTGGCGCTGGGCACCTTCGACTATCGGGAAATTGAGCTGGTGGATGCTGTGCTGCGGGTCAGCATATTGCGCGATGAGGGTCCGGCCTTTGACCAGGGCAAAATCGTCTCATGGCTGGAAACCGCCGCGTCAGGGGTTGCCCTGGCCTATGGTCAGTTCCCCCATCGCAGGCCTCAGATACTCGTGGTGCCGGTGCGCGGCAGTCGTAGTTCGCCGGTTCCCTTTGGCCGGGTAATTCGAGACGGCGGCGAGGCGGTGCAGTTTTTCGCTGACCCCGCGCGGGATCTTGCGGAGTTCCAGAAAGATTGGACCGCAACCCATGAGTTTGCTCATTTGATGCTGCCCCATGTCCGCGACCGCTGGGTATCTGAGGGCTTTGCCAGCTACTACCAGAACGTCCTGATGGCGCGCAGCGGCCATTACAGCGAGGCTCTGGGTTGGAGCAAACTGCATGCCGGGATCCAGCGAGCCCGCAGCGTCAGCCCGGCCCTCAGCCCCCGTGATACCAGCGGCGGCGGTCGCCGGCCGAGGATGATGGTGTACTGGAGCGGGGCTGCCATCGCGCTGTTAGGCGATGTCGAGCAGCGCCAGCGCAGCGCTGGCAAAGAAAGCCTGGAGGTGGTCTTGGGGCGGCTGCGTTCCTGCTGTCTGCCGGCCCAGCGCTCCTGGAGCGCCGAGGAGTTTTTCCGCAAGCTCGA
>CAYGPO010000080.1:0-21902 GCA_964351665.1 uncultured Gammaproteobacteria bacterium
TAGTTTGTGCCTATCGCCCTCGTCAAATAGCCCGGCTATTTTCCTCCCGCGATAGTCCCAACCTATGGCGATCGCGAATTTTCGCCGTCGAAAGTTTCTACGGCGCAGACTCCTAGCCGCTAACGTTGACGGACTGCTGGTACATGGACATGCCCCGACGTCTGTGTCGGCTTTGGTCCAACTGCGCTCCCAGGTCTGATTGTTCAGCGCTGGCTCGATTGGACAGGCTCTCGCTGGTACGCTGAATTTCCATCAGCAGCTGCGCTGGCCGTTGGTCAGCGGGAAGTTCAGTGCCGCTGAACAGCGTCTGCAGCTGTTCCTGCAGGCTGCGATGAAGGTCGGCAACCTGTTCCCAGTCACTGCGATCGGCTGCACCCATCATGGCGCTGGAAAGATGCAATAAGCGGCTTTCGGCCCGTTCGTAGTTCACAGAAAGTAGGCCTCCAGCTGACTGTCGGCGGGTCGCTGACCCGGCAGTTCATCCCAGGCCGACTTGATGGTGCTGAGCAGGGTCTGGACGTGGCTGATGCGCCCGCTGCCGGCTTCAATATTGGCCCTGACCAGTTCTTCAGTCATATGGCTGTACAGTGCATCCAGCCGCTGAGCCAGCTCTTGCTCCTGGTACTCATCACTAAGGCTTTGACGCAGAGTCTCGATGGCGTCAATGGCTTTGCCCAGAGCCTCCCGGCGCTTGACGGCGTGGGCTGGGTCGGTGATGGCGCCAGCTGCGGCCAGCTGGTTTAGCCCATGTTCCATCAAAATCTGAATCAGCCGGTAGCGGCTGGCAGTTTCCACTTCACTGACTGGGCCAGCGTTGCGGTAGGAGTCAAGGGCAAATTGAAGGTTCATTAGGGTTCCTCAGTTGATCGGTTTACTAATTGCCAGACTGTTGTCTGACATTCAGGTTGCTTAGTTGGTTGGAGATGAAGTCACTGGTGTTTCGAAGGTTTGCCAGCAGCGTATCCAGGTTGGCGAACCGGCGGGTCAGTCGTGTTTCCAGATTTTCAATACGTGCGGCAAGATCAATACGGTCGTCGCCGATTTCATTGAGCCGGGTCTGGATTCCGTCGGTACGCACCGACAGCAGGCCGTCTGCGTCCAGGTAAGCATCGGTTTGCTCAGCATAGGTCTGGCTGATGGCGTTGAGGGAATCAACGGCCTGTTCAAAGCCGCCTTCAAGGAACGATTGGACCGCCTCGCTGTCAACGCTGAGCTTGCCGTCTTCACCGGTGGCAAGACCAATTTGCAGGAATGACTGGGGCCCGGCTGCGCCGCTGTTACCCGAGCCGCTGAGACTGGTTCGCATACTGCTGATCAGGCCTCGCAATGTGGTGTCGCCAAACAGTGTGCCTGCCTGCCGGGTTTCCGGGTCAAAGGAGGCCAGCTGGGCGTTTAGATCCACCAGCTCGTTGTAGGCATCAGCGAACTCATTGAGGCCGCTGGTGACCGAGCTATCGCGGTTTCCCACCCGCACTGTTGCCGCTTCGGTGGAGGTGGCCAGCAGATTGATACTTAATCCCTGTACTGCCGAGATGCCAGAATTGGTGGTTGAGGTCAGGGACAGACCATTGACCGAAAACTGGGCATCGGTGGCGGCCACAGTTTGTTCAAGGTTGGTGGCCTGATCATTGAAGGCCAGGGCGGATAAGCCGCTGCCGTCAAGGTCGTTGCCATCATCGTCGTCAACGCTGATCTGCAGCGTGTTATTGGTCCCGGTATCGTCTGCGCTGAGCACCAGGCGCGGGCCGTTGATGTCAGTGACTATGGACGCCGACACGCCGCCATCAGCCTCGTTGATGGCGTCTCGGATGTCCGACAGGGTCTGGTCGCCGGGGCCAATCTCGATTTCGATGGAGCTGTTATTGTCGTCCGGGGTAAAGCCGTTGTAGGTATCGGTGTCCGGGTCGTAGTCGGTGCTGCCAAAGGCGATGGTTAAGGTGCCTGAACCTACCAGTTCGCTGGCCGAGCTAAAGGCCTGGCTGGCCAGATTTTGACTGGCGGCCAGCTGCTCCACGATTACCGAGTAATTGCCCAGCACCGAATCTTCTGTGGCCGTAGCGGTCACCGTTTCGATAGCGCCAGAGACGCTGGCTGAGCGGCTTGGCGACAGCTCCGACAGCTTTTGCGCGGCGTCCCGCAGGGACTGGACTGCTGCGGACAGGGTTCCGAAGGCAGAAAACTGGGCCTGCAGGCCCGCTTCACGAATATTCAGGCGTCGTTCCGCCGGGGCGCGCTCAGCCGCCACCAGCTGATCCAATAAGCTACCCAGGTCGAGTCCCGAGCCTACGCCTAGAGAAGAAATGCTCATGCTGTCCTCACCGAAGGTTTAGTCAATGACAACAGGAGCAATGCAAAGGTCATGCCGTTTCATCCAGAGACAGGCTGGTCAGCGCGCCTTCAGCCAACAGCCCATTTTGCGACCAGTATTCCACCAGTTTCAGGGTCGATTCCTGGGGGATTTGGCGAATAACCTGATCGGTTTCTTTGTCGATGACTTCAACCACAGCGGTCTGGGCATACTCACTGGCTTTCAGTCGAACGCTGCGCTGACTCAATTCCAGGGCCTGGTTGATATTTTCCACCGCCGCTTCGACCTGTTCAGGGTCGGGCAGCAGGCTGTTGGCAGCCGGTGGAACGTCGGTAGGGTTATTGCCCGGGCCGTTGTTTTGGGCGCGGTCAAGCTTGCTTAAAGGTTGGGTTTTTACCCCATCGAGCTGGTCTGCGCCCACAGACGAAGCACCGTTGGATCGGTTTACCAGTGTGACGGTTTCATCACTAAATACTTGCATGGCAGTTACCGGTGACAAAAGAACCCGACTCCTTGGTCGGGTTCTTTGTTAAGGATCAAATTACTGCAGCAGTGACAGTACGCTCTGAGGCGCGGCGTTGGCCTGACTCAGAATTGACAAGCCGGCCTGCTGGAGAATCTGGGCCCGGGTCAGCTCAGCGGTTTCACTGGCAAAGTCTGCGTCCCGAATCCGGCTTCGTGCAGCGCTGGCGTTTTCCACCGTGCTGGCCAGGTTATTGATGGCAGATTCAAACCGGTTCTGCACCGCACCCAGTGAAGCCCGCTCCGAGGAGACGTTCTGCAGCGCTGAGTCGATGATGGCCAGGGCATCCTGGGAGCCTTGCACGGTGCTGATGTCAACGTCTGCCACCGTTGCGGAGATTGAGGCGACGGCGGTGTCAGCGGCCACGTTCAAAATGCTGCCCGCGGTTTCCGCAACGCTTGACTCAACGGAGAAGTTCTCCGCGGAGTTAAAGGTCACGGTGCCGCTAACCCGAGTACTGTCGGCAGCGCCAGTGACCAAGTCGGTGCCGGTGGCATTTCCTGAGCCCGCCACTGTCAGTTCCGTTGCTGCGGTGGACGAGGTGAAGTCGGTGATCTCAATATCGTCGCCGTTGGCATCGGTGAGGACGATTGAAGCGTTGTTGTTAGTCAGTTCCGCTGAAATACCGGTACTACCGCTGGCGTCATTAATGGCGTCTGCCAGGTTGCTAAGGTCGGCGACGTTGGTGATGTTAGCCGATACCGTTGTCGTCGCATCGCCGCTGGAACCCAGCTGGAATGTCACAACACCGGCCAGGGTCAGGCCGCTCAGGGTAGCTGAGTTGGTGGCGGTTGCCTGGACCCCGGTGGGTCCGCTGTTGCCGTTAACCGCTGCGGCAATTTCAGACGCTGACTGGCCGGCGGTCACCGCCAAAGTTTGGGCGCCGCCGCTGGTGTTAAAGGTCACGGTCTGGGCCGCAATGGTGTTGTTTGCCGGCAGCGCTGCGGCGGCGACGGTTACGGCGCCGGTGCCCTGGCTGGCGGTGGTGTTACTGTTGGCGGTCACCGAGTTGTTGGACAGGTCCGTGGCGCTGGTGCCGCGAATGGTCACACCGATCACTTCGTTGATGTTGGCGCCAACCTGGAAGAACTGCTGGTTAAAGTTACCATCAAGAATGGTTTGGCCGTTAAACCGGGTGGTGTCTGCAACCCGGGTGATTTCTGCCTGCAGCGCGTTGACTTCCTGCTGCAGCGCGGCCCGGTCTTCCGATGAGTTGGTGGCGTTGCTGGACTGCAGCGCCAGTTCGCGAATTCGCTGCAGGTTCTCGGTGGTCTGACCCAACGCGCCTTCCGCGGTCTGGGCCAGAGAAATACCGTCGTTGGCATTTCGAATCGCCTGGGTCAGGCCTCGAATCTGGCTGGTGAAACGCTCTGAGATGGCAAGGCCAGCAGCGTCGTCTCGGGCGCTGTTGATACGCAGACCCGTGGACAGGCGCTCCAGGGAGCGGTTCAGTACATCCTGAGAAGAGTTCAGGTTCCTTTGTGCGTTCAGTGACGCAACGTTGGTGTTGATAATCTGGGGCATCATAATCTCCAATTGCTGTTGTGAACCCACAAGGGCGCTTAACTACCGACCTCGAAGTTCGTGGTCAGAGAGGTTAACGGCGCAGTTGGAGAAAGCTTTAACCCTAGTGGGTGACTGAGACCATGTCCGACCCAGTTGAGCCGACATAGTTGGTTACAAAAGGCGAAACAGGGATAGGTTTTGCAGGGTTAGGAAGGTTTTCTGGGCGGCTTCCAAGATGCTGCTCTCATACTCAAACGCGCTAATGGCAGCGGCGTAGTCCAGGTCTTCAATTTTTGAGCGCAGGGACTGGGCCTGCACCACATCCCGTGCATTGAGATCTCGATAGGAGTCTATGTTGGCCAGCCGGGAGCCGATTTCAGCCCGGGAGTTCTGGTTCACCGTGAGGGCGTTATCCAGGTTTAATATGGACCGATTGAGCAGGTTGGCTCGGGCGGTATCATCAAGCACGGTGGCGCCGGTGAGGGCGTCGGACAGCTCCGCCAGGGTGGTAAACACGTCTTGATTGACCCCGGACTGGATCTCAAATTGGTCCCCGGCTGCCGGGGTGCCAATAAACGACAGGTCGGCGCCGAGAAAGCTGATGGTGCCGGGTTCGGCATAGGCGCCGGTTTGAACCAGGGCGCCGCCGCTGTTGCGCACCTCAAAGGTTTGGGGGTCGATAAAAGTTAGCACATAGTCATCTTCGATCCAGGCCGTGGGGTCAGAGATGGAGCTGTTGCCGGCCACCGCTCCACCGGTGTTGCCGGGTCGGTCGACCACCTGAAAGCGGCCGTTACCGGTATCGATATCAATGAATACCTGGTTGCCAGCCAGGCCAGTGGCGACGTTCTGATTGTCAGAAATCGACACACTCCGCGACTCACTGTTACCAAAATATTCGTAGTTGGCGGTGCCGGAAAGAGTGAAGGGCAGGGTGCCGGTGGCGGTACCGGAGAAAATATATTCTCCGTTGGCGTCGGTCTGATTACCCAGTGAAATCATCGCCTCCAGCTGGGTCCGCACTTCATTGCCATAGATGGCCAGGGTAGTGGCGTCGTTAATGCCATTGACCGAGGCCAGCGCCAGCTCCCTGGCTCGATTGAGCAGCTCAGAGGTGGACACCAGGGAGTTTTCTGTGGCGGACAGGCGGGCCTGGGCGGCGTCAGCGTTGCGGGAATATTGGTTGATCCTGTCGGTTAAGGCCTTCAGTTCCAGAACCCGGCCAGCTCCCACCGGATCGTCAGCGGCGGTATTAATCTGGCGGCCGGTGGCCAGGGAACGCTGAATATCAGCCAATCGTGCCTGCTTGCCATTGATGATCCCCAGGGTGTTGGTGAACAGCTGGCTGGAGGAAATCCGGTTCATCGTACCGAACGCAGCAGGGTATCGAACATGGTGTTGGCGACGCTGAATACTTCAGCGGCGGCGGAGTAGGCCTGCTGGTAGCGCTGCAGATTCACCGCCTCCTCATCCAGGTTAACGCCGCTGATGTTGTCCTGCCTGGCCTGGGCGTCACCCAGTAGATTGGTTTGGACCTGAGTGGCGGCGTTTAGGGCGCCGGCTTGCACGCCCACGGTGGTGACCAGCTGCTGGTAAGCATCAATCACCGACAGGGCGCCGTTTTCCAGCTGGTCCAGGCGTTCAGCGCTGGCCATGAAGCCCGCGTTGCCCCCGTCCCCGATGCCGCCGATGTTGTTGCGCACGGTGAAGGAGTCACCGGTATCTGGCAGGCCGCTGAGGGTGAGCTGCCAACCGTTCAGGGTTAGCTCGTCACCGGGGGCGTAGGCAATGTCAGCGCCGCCGTTAATGGAAAAGGTGGTGGGGCTGGTAAATACGATGTCCACATCGTCCAGCAGATTGGGGTTGCTGGGATCCAGCACCCGAGTATCGCTGATTTGACCATTGCCCAGGTTCTGCACGTTGGCGTCGGTGTTCAAGGCGGCGGCGGCGGCCAGCTGCCTTGGGTTGGAGATAGCCAGATTCAGGTCGCTGGCGCCGTTGCGCGAGGGCCTGATGAGATAGCTGTCGCCGGCAATGGCGCCAGGGTCTACGGTAAAGCGCATACCGTCAGCGAGAAAATCAGCGCCATCGGCCACTAGGGTCACCGGACTGCCGGTGCTTAGATTGGTCAGTGACCAGCTGGCACCGTCAAATTCCAGCTGGTAGTCATCAGCGGTGATCTGACTGATGTCTTCAATGCTTGCGCCGGTGATATCGGTGAGTAGATTGCTGTTGTTTCTGGACGGAAATACCTGGGCGTCCCCCACATCAAAAAGGGCCAGGCCCAGGTTGCCATCCAGATCCAGGCCTCGCTGGTGCTGTTCGTTGAGGGCATAGCTGAAACCCAGGGCGACCCGGCCAATCTCGTTTTGGGTTGGCGCCAGTACGTCGGACAGAAATGCCAAGGCACCACCCAGCTGGCCGCCGGAGGTTTGTTTGGTCAAGACCTCGGTGCTGATGCCGGTGCCCAGGGTCACTTCGAAATCTCTGGGGTCAAAATCCGAAGGTCCAACGCTGAGCTGATTGACCTGCACCCCGGTCACCAGGGCTGAGCCGTTGGTCAGGGATATATTGAGAAATTCACCGTCCTGGACGACCTGGATATCCATAAATTGAGACAGCTCAAGCACCGCCTGGTTACGGAGATCCAGCAGGTCGTTAGGGCCATCACCGGGCAGCTGTTGGTCGTTGATCTGGCGGTTGAGTTCGCCAATTTGGCCCGTGAGATTGTTAATCTCCCGGGTATAGGAGCGAATCCGATTACCCAGGTCTCCGCGCACGTCGTTGAGCCGTTCGTCCAACACATTGAAGCGGTCGCTCATGCTGCTGGCGACGCTGAGCACGTTGGTGCGGGCCGCCACCGAGGTCGGATCTGTGGCCAGATCCTGCAGGGCCGCGGACATGTTAGAGATTGGAGAGGCCAGATCAAAGCCGTCAGAACCCAAGAAACCATCAATCAATGATGCCAGCTCAGCGCCCACCTGGGTCTGGCCAAAATTGCTGACCGCCTGGCGTAGCTGGTTGAACGCCAGGTTGTCAAAAGCTCGCCGAACCGCGGCCAGTTCCACCCCGCCGCCCAGGGGGCCCGCGGGGGAAATGTCGCCGGGCAGGTTGGCAAACACCACCGACTGGCGACTGTAGCCAGGGGTGTTGGCGTTGGCGATATTGTGGGCGGTAACCGACAGGGCACGCTGGAATGCCGCCAGGGCGGTGAGTCCGATATTCTCAATCATTGAGGAACCTCAGTTCTTGGCTGCCCATTACCGATTGAACCTTATCGGCGTAGTGGGGATCGGTGGCGTAGCCGCCGTTTTGCAACGCACGAAGATAGTCACCGCTGTTGCTGGATTTAATGGCATCGCCATAGCGCGCCGATTGGCTGATCAGCTTGACGTAGTCAGCAACACTTTCCTCAGCGCTGCCGTAGGCCCTGAAGCTGGCTACAACTTTGCGCATTTTGCCGCCTAGAAATTCGTTGGTCGTGTGTTCGGTCACCGGTCCATCCCAGTTGGCCCCGGCTTTTACCCCGAAGTGGTTGTGGCTGCTGGCGGCTGTGGTGGAAGCCGGGATATGCTTTCCCCAGCCCGTCTCAAGGGCGGCCTGGGCAATCAGTACCTTGGCTTCTATACCTAGTAGAGAAGCCGCCTTGCGGGCGGCGGGTAACAGCTGCTGAACGAACTTTTTCCGGCTTTGCTGATCATTCAACGGGGTTTTTGTGGGTATGGACCGGCTGGCTGTTGGGCCAGCGGGCATGGCAGTACTTAAGCTGGTGCCGCGCTGCTGGATGGTCTGGGTCGGGCTGGTGGGTTCACCACCCAGCTGCCTGACCACCATCTGGGCAATGCCGGTGGCACCTCGGTTTGCCAGAGAATCGGCCAATGCGCCATCACGCATCTCCTCAAACTGCTCCATCTGCTTGCGCTCAAACAGCCCGCCTTCGGGAATCGTGCTGCGCATGGATTTGAGCAAAATCTTCAGAAATGCCCCTTCAAACGCCTCCGCCGCCTCGTTCAGTCGCTGCCTAGATTTACCCACCGCTGACGAAGCCTCGGAGTCAGCCCTTGAGTCGACCCTTGAGTCGACCAAAGCAAGCGCCCCGGTGCTGGTTTGAGGAAGCAGCTGCATAGGAGTTAGATCACCGTAAACTCGGCGCGCAGGGCGCCGGCCTGGCGCAGCGCTTCCAGGATCGCGACAACGTCTCCCGGCGCGGCGCCGACCTGATTAATGGCCTCCACAATATCGCTGAGAGAGGAGCCGGGCTGCATCAGGAACATCCGACTTTCCTCCTCAGCAATGGTGACCTCGGATTGCGGCACGATGGCGGTCTGACCCCCGGCCAGGGCATTGGGTTGCACCACCTGGGGCGACTCGGCGATGGTCACGGTCAGGCCGCCGTGGGTCACGGCTGCCGGCAATACCCGCACGTGGCTGCCCACCACCACGGTGCCGGTGCGAGCATTAACCACCACCCGCGCCGCCGGATCGCCGGCGGTTAGGGTTAGGTTTTCCAAGGTAGAGGCAAAGCGCATGTAGTCGTTGCTGTCCATGGGCGCCTTGACCACCACGGTGCCTGGATCGCTGGCGCTGGCAGGCATGTCCGGAAAGCTGCGGTTAATCACGCTGACCAGCCGATCGGCGGTGGTGAAATCCGGGGTGTGCAGGTTCAGGGTCAGGGGCATGCCTGGAACCCGACCTCCGGTCACTGGGCGTTCGACGGTGGCGCCGCTGGGTATGCGGCCGGCACTGGGGACGTTGAAGGTGATGGACGAACCGTCAGAACCTTCTGCACCAAAGCCGCCGACGATCAGGCTGCCCTGGGCCACGGCATAGACCTGTCCATCCATACCCTTTAAGGGCGTCATCAGCAGCGAGCCACCGCGCAGGCTGGTGGCGTTGGCAATGGAGGACACTGTGATGTCGATCTTCTGACCGGGCTTGGCAAAGGCTGGCAGCGAGGCATGGATGGCCACCGCGGCAACGTTTCTTAGCTGCAGCACCGCATCGGGTGGCAAAAACACCCCCAGCTGATTAAGCATGCTTTTCAGACTCTGGACCGTGAACGGTGCCTGGGTAGTCTGATCACCGGTGCCGTCCAGTCCAACCACCAGGCCATAACCCACCAGCTGGTTTTCTCTAAAGCCAGCAACGTTCGCCAGATCCTTGATCCGCTGCTCAGCGCTGGCCCAGCCACCGAAAATAAGCAGCGATAAGGTGATCAAGAATCTGAATCTCGAAGCTGGGCGGTGGGTGCTTCGGCTGTTCATTGGCACTCTCTGGGTATGATTGAAATGCTGATTCACAGCGGTGACAGTACGCTGGCAAACAGCCGGGTCAGCCATCCCTGGCGATTGGCATCGTGCAGCGCACCGGTCCCTGAATAGGTGATTCGGGCGTTGGCAATCTGGGTCGACAGCACGCTGTTGTCGGGCCGCACATCGGCGCCGCGCACGTGGCCAGCGATTCTGAGATATTCCTTGCCCTGGTTCAGGGTTAGCCACTTTTCCCCCTGGATCGCCAGCAGCCCGTTATTCAGCACCCCCACCACGGTGACCGTCAACGAGCCGGAAAGACTGTTGTTCTGGGAGCTGGAGCCGTTGCCGGCAAAGTCCTGGCTGCCGTCCAGCTGGCTGCCGCTGACATCGGTACCGAACAAAGGGCCTGGGGACAGCTCAAAGGCGGTGGCCCGATCAGTGGCGGTGGAGGCGCTCTTGCTGGCATCGGTTCGTTCGCTCAACACCACGGTCAGCACATCACCAACGTTGCGAGCCCGCACGTCCTCAAACAGCACCAGCCTTGGCGCGGCGCTGTAAATGGAGCCCTGGGTGGCGGTCATACTGGCTAAAGGTAGCTCCGGCAGCGCAGGAAGATCCGGCGGTGGCTGCTGGGGCGCAACAGAGCAGCCGGCAAGCAGGCTCAGGGCGAGTAAAAACAGTCGTTGCTGCGGCGAATTTATCATAGGTTGTTATTCACGTATTCCAGCATTTGGTCGGCGGTGGCAATGGCCCGTGAGTTCATTTCGTAGGCCCGCTGGGTTTCAATCAGGCCGATCAACTCTTCAACGGAATTGACGTTGGAGGTTTCCAGGGAACCTTGGAGGATTGAACCCAAACCATTTTGGGATGGGTTGCCGGGCTGCGGGGTGCCGCTGGCGGC
This sequence comes from uncultured Gammaproteobacteria bacterium, assembly GCA_964351665.1. GTDB lineage: Bacteria > Pseudomonadota > Gammaproteobacteria > Xanthomonadales > SZUA-38 > JANQOZ01. The sequence continues at coordinate 10,491 of CAYGPO010000080.1, forward strand.
AGATTCGCGAAACAGATTCTGGCCCACGGGCTGCAGGCCGGTGGGGTTAACAAAGTCCGCCAGCTGCATGGTGCCCACCTGGGTGGCGTTATCCTGGCCGGCGACTTTTACCGTCACCGTGCCGTCGCCGGCGATGGTGACCGATTCGGCGCCCGCCGGTACGGTAATGGCCGGCTGCACCGCATAGCCGGCTGAAGTCACCAGCTGACCATCAGCGTTAACCTGTAACGACCCATCCCGGGTATAGGCCTGGGCGCCATCGGGCAGCAGGATTTGCAGAAAACCCCGGCCTTGAATAGCCACATCCAGGGCGTTGCCGGTTTGCACCAGATTACCCTGACTAAAGAGTTTTTCCGTGGCCACCGTGCGCACGCCGGTGCCCAGGGATAGGCCCGATGGCAACAGAGTGCTTTCTGATGACTGGGCGCCCACCTGCCGAATGTTCTGGTACACCAGATCTTCAAATACCGCCCGGGCTCGTTTGAAACCGGTGGTATTGGCGTTGGCCAGGTTGTTGGACTGCACAGCCAGTCTTGTTTGCTGTGCTTCCAGTCCTGTTTTAGCAATCCATAGCGCGTGATTCATCCCGAACTCCTTAACGCAGCTTCAGCAGCCGGCTGGCTGCGCGGTCGTTTTCTTCACTGTTTTCGATAAATTTAATGTGCATCTCAAACTGCCGTTGCAGTTCAATCATCTGCACCAGGGCGCCCACCGGCTCAACGTTGCTGGTCTCCAGCGCTCCGGACACCACCTTCACGCTGGCATCGGCAATGGCCGGCTCGCCGTCCCGGTGGCGAATCGTCCCGTCGCCGCTTTTGATCAGGTCAGCGGCGTCAGGCCGGGTCAGTCGAATGCGATCGACAACGTTGAGGGCGCCTTCAGTTTCACCGGCGCCGCGAATGCTGATACTGCCGTCGCTGGCAATTTCCAGTTTCTGAAAAGGCGGCAGCGCAATGGGGCCAGAATTTCCAAGCACCGGGCGATTGGAGTGGTCCAGCAGCATGCCGCCTTCGGTCACCTTAAGATTGCCAGCGCGGCTGTAAACCTCACCCCCATCGGTACCTTGGACCATTAAGAAGCCCTGGCCTTCGATGGCCAGATCCAGCTCCCTGCCGGTCTGGTTGATAAGGCCTGGGGTGAGGTCAGGGACCCGTTCTGCGATCTGTCTGGCGTGCACCCGGTCGGCGAACCCCGGGCCTTCCAGGGGCTGACTCTGGGCCCGGGTTAGATCCGCGCGAAAGCCCACGGTCTGGCTGTTGGCCAGATTATGGGACTGGGTGGCGTGGACGCGCATAGCGTCCCGGGCGCCACCCATGGCGATATAAACCGAGCGATCCATCAGCGGATATTAAGCAGCGTCTGGTTCAGTTCGTCAGCGGTGCTGATAACCTGAGCATTGGCCTGGAAGTTCCGTTGGGCGCTGATCAGGTTGACCAGTTCCTCGGAAATATTCACGTTGGACGATTCCACGCTGCCGCCCTGGATGGAGCCAAGACCTGCGCCACCGGCTTCACCCAAAATCGCCGGACCGGATGCAAAGGACTCTACCCAAGAGGTGTCACCCACGGCCCTTAGCCCCTGGGGGTTTTGGAAACGGGCCAGGGCAATCCTGCCCACCGGCTCTGACTGACCGTTACTGAAGCGGGCGAACACAATGCCGCTTTCATCGATGTCGATGTTGCTGAGCCTGCCTGCGGCAAAGCCATCTTGGGCAATGGCCACCACGGTGGAGTTGCCCGACAGGTTAGTGGTGTTGTTCAGGTTGAGGTCGAAGTCTATGGGGTCAGCCCCGTTGGCAGGGGTGAAGGCGCCATAGTTCAGCGGCTGGGGCGTGGTCAGATTGCCCTGGCTGTCAAAGTTTAGAGTCTGCACCGCTGTGGTCTGGGCCACATCGCCATCGATCACCATCCGGGTGTCAAAGGTGAGGGCAGCGGTTTGTCGAAAATAGATGGTGGCCGAATGGGCCTCGCCCAGGGAGTCGAACACCGTCAGGGTGGTGGAGTAATCGTAGGTGTCGGCCAGGGCTGGATCAATGGCGCCGGGGCCCGAAATGGGGTCCAGGGTGTCAAGGTTCAGGGCCAACTCCACCAGGTTAGTGGGGTTTGGCGCGCCCTGGGTGCTGAGCAGCTGTAGGTCCACGGTGGAGGCGCTGTTAAAGGTCGGCACCGTAGGATCAGTTACGCTGAATGATTGCAGCCTGGCGCCGGATGGGTTGACCACAAAACCATCGCGATCAACGGAAAATGAGCCGTTGCGGGTAAAGGCCGCTGCGCCGGTTTCGTCCCGCACCGAGAAGAAGCCGCCGCCGCTGATGGCCAGGTCCAAAGCGTTACCGGTAAAACTGATGTTGCCCTGGCTGAACTGCTGGCGAACCTGCGCCAGTCGCACACCATCACCCGGGTCCAGGCTGGATATCACAAAGCCGGCAGAGGCCAGCAGATCCACAAATTCTCCGCGGGAGGATTTGAAGCCGTTGGTGGAGGCGTTGGCAATGTTGTTGCCAGTGATGTCCAGGTCCGCCATGGCGGCGTTCAGGCCGCTGAGTGCAATATTAAAAGCCATAAAATATCTCCTGCAAAATTATCGAATGCCGCGTACGTCGTTTAGACTTACCGGTCCAAGACCTGCCACAGTGACCACGGTCTGACCCGCATAGCCGCCAAAAGAAACCCCATCAACCCGGCCGGCTACTAACACCTCAACCGCCTCTGGCTCGCGGCCAAAATTAGCGGTGGCGTTGACGTTGTAGCGGCCGCTGGGCACGGGATTGCCGTTGTCGTCCAGTCCGTCCCACTGAAAATCATTGCTGCCCGCGTTTTGCAGGCCCATGTTGATGACCCGAATCTGGCGACCGGATTCGTCGGTAATTTCCAGCCGAACGCCGTTGGAGTTAGCCGGCAGCTCAATGGTGCCGGTCATGGGTTCACCCTCAGCCAGGTAGCCAAAGCCGCCGGGCAACAGCACCTCCCGATCCAGCAGGGAGGAGGCTGACAGGGCTTGGTTGCCGTTGATGGCGGTGGCCAGCTGGGAAAACCCTTCCTTAAGCTCTGAGATCCCGTTGACCGTGCCGAATTGCGCAATCTGGGTCAGGTATTCAGAGCCGTCCTGGGGCTTGGTTGGGTCCTGATTTCGCAGCTGCGCCACCATCAGGGCAAAATATTCTTCCTGTCCCAGCTCCTGGTCGCCGTCGCCAACGGTGCGCGGGCGCTGGGGGCCGAGTATGGAAGTCAGGTCGTTAATTCCGGTTAGCATGATTAGCTCCTTTGTCCCAGCTGCAGGGTCTGCAGCATGAGTTCTTTGCTGGTAGTAATGACTTCCAGGTTGGCCTGGTAGCTGCGCGAGGCGGAAATCATGTCCGTCATTTGTTCGATAAGATTCACGTTGGGGAGAAACACGTAGCCTTCCTCATTGGCCTGGGGGTGGTCAGGCTGGTAGCGCATTTGCGCCGGCGCCTCCGATTCCACGATGCCAGCCACCTGCACCCCACCAGCAAAATCGCCGTCAGTCTGGGCTTTGAACACAGGCATCCGGGCTTTGAAGGTCTCCTCCGCTGATCCCGCTGCAACGTCGGCGTTGGCCATGTTGGAGGCGATGGTATTGAGCCTCACGCTCTGGGCGTTGAGGGCAGATGCGGCAATGGAAAAGATGGAATCGCTCATGGCTGCCTCACTGATCGTTCATGGCGCCTTTGAGCGCAGAAAATTTACGGGTCAAAAACATCAGACTGGCCTGGTAGCGCACGGCGTTTTCTGAAAAGGCGGATTTTTCAAATTCCTCAGTAACGGTGTTGCCATCCAGAGACGGATGCAGAGGAATGCGGTACATCTCATTGGCCTCGCTGGCACCCGGCGGCTGCAGATGGTTTTCATGGGTGCGCTGGGGCATTGCCGCTTTGATGGATTGCTTGAGGCTTGAGGCAAAATCCAGATCCCGCGCCTTGTAATGGGGAGTTTCAGCATTGGCGAGGTTCTGCGCCAGCAGCTCTGACCGTCGAGCGCGGAGTTCCAGCGCCTGCGGGTGAATTCCCAATACTGAATCCAGTGAAAACGGCATTGCGGGTCCTGATCATTTTCGATGCAGGGACTAAAGCAATTGGCGTGCCAACCGATAATCCAGAGTCCAGACAGCTATTTCCAACGGCTGCTGCTGATCAACTTCCCGATGACTTTTGTTGGCCCTATAACAATGTGTAGAAAATACCTGGTGTCATCTCTGGCACGGGAATTGCTCAAGCTTTCCCTTGAACAGCACCAGGGATGGAGCCTGATATGCAAAGCGACAGAAATTCGACACTAAACGTCAGAACCCCCAGGGGTTCGTCAATAATCCGACTGCTGGCTGGCGCAATTTTGACGACCGCCAGCTATACCGCCAGCGTCAGCGCCGGGCAGTTTCAGCCGTTGACTGAGGTTGCCAAAGCGGCCGAGAGCTTTTTACTCGATAGTGGGGGTCGCCAATTTGGTGACAGTCTAAGCGTCGAAATTCAGGCACCCGATCCGCGCCTGCGGCTGGCTCTGTGTGAACAGCCGCTGACGGTGTTTTCTGCACCGGGCTCTCGAGCCTTTGGCAACACCAGCGTCGGAGTGCGCTGTGAAGGCCTGGTTCCCTGGACCGTTTATTTACGGGCCCGGGTGAGGGTATGGCAGGAGGTACTGGTCTCCAGAGGCGCCTTGTCCCGGGGCGATGCGCTGGTCGCTGATGATGTGATGCTGCAGAAAATGGATGTGAGCCAGATCACCGGGCGATTTCTGCATCACAGTAACCAGGCGGTGGATCTGGAGCTGCGTCGGTCGGTGGCTCCCGGGGTGGTTTTGACACAAAATATGCTGCGCCGGATCCAGGTGATTGATCGTGGCGACCGAGTGACGCTGTTGGCCCGGGTGGGTAACCTGAGTGTGAGGGTTGCGGGGCGGGCGCTGGCAGCCGGTGCCAAGGGCGATCAGATCGCGGTTGAGAACATTGCCAGCGGGCGTCGGGTCCAGGGCGTGGTGATGGCTGACGGACTGGTTCGCACCGACCATAATGCAATGGTGGCGAAGGTTTTAGTGCCCTTGGCGGATGATCCTAAAGGAATGTTGGTCAGTGCCGATAATCAAGGGGTCTTTTAAGGAAACATGACAATGATTACCAACCCAGTAGGTCCGAATATTCCTGTCGCGGAGGTCAATGACCGTTCCGAGGGCAAGAAATCGGCAGAAGAAAAAGCTCCGGCCTCCTCGGGCGCTGCCCAGGCAGCCGCTGACAAGGTGTCTTTGACCCTGGAAGCCAGAGCTATAGGGCAAATTTCAGAGAGCGCCAAGAGCGAGTCGGATGTAGACGTTGCGAAAGTCAACGCGCTGCGTGACGCCATCGCCAACGGCTCCTTTGAAGTGAATTCCCGCAGCATTGCTGAAGGCTTGATCAAATCTGACTCTGGCATCAAGGGGCGCGGATAATGACTCGAGAAATTCCGCAACTCACCGATCTTCAGGACACCGTAGATGATCTGCTGGCTGTGCTCAAGGACGAAACAACGGCGCTACGCTGCGACGATTTGACCCAGCTTGCCGGGGTCACGGATCAGAAGCGCGTGATGATTGATTCGTTAATCGAGTTTGCCGAGGGCGAGCTAAAGCAGGCCCATGAAGGCGCGCCAAATTGGGACCAGTTTGTTCAGTCCCTGACCGAATGTAAGCAGCGCAATATGATCAACGGTGCCTCAATGAATGCCATGGCTGGCAGTCGACGGGATGCTCTGCGTGTGCTGTATGGGCAGGAGCGTCAGCACGACTATGGCCGCGACGGCCAGGTCCAGGACGCGCCAACCGGGCGAAATCTAGGCCAGGCCTGAAATCAGATCTGAAATCAGGCCTGAAACTAGGCCCGTTTGCGCCAGGCCATTAATTATCTCTCCCAGTCGCGACCCGCTGCCCTGGTCTCGGGCATTTCTTAGCAGCTGTCACCGACTGACCCCGAACCAACCCGCTGTTCTCACCTCAAGATCCAACAACCTCTTAATGGGCCGTTTGGTAAAAAGAAACCTCAGCGAGAGACTGCGCGCCGTTGCGGGAAAGTGTGGGCAGCAAGGGTTTACGCGGTCAGCACGTAGCCTTCACCCCGGAAGGTTTTTATCAGGGATGGCCGCTTGCCGGTGTCTCCCAGTTTCTTGCGCAAACGGCCGATCTGCACGTCTATGCTGCGATCAAAGGGCATCGCATCGTGGCCTCGAGTCATGTTCATGAGCTGGTCACGAGACATAACCCGGTTTGGATGGCTGCTGAGGGCCGCCAGCAGCCGAAACTCGGCGCCGGTCAGGGGAATCTGGTTTTGTTCAACGTCGTGCAGTTCTCGGCGTGAAAGGTTCAGAACCCACTGACCAAAAGCGCGGGTCTGGTCAACGCCGGGCGCGGCGCTGGCAGTGCTGGCGGCCTCGCCGCAGCGGCGCAGCACCGATTTCACTCGGGCTTCAAGTTCTCGCACACTAAAGGGCTTGCACATGTAATCATCGGCGCCCAGCTCCAGGCCCACAATGCGGTCGGTTTCTTCGCCGTTGGCGGTCAACAGAATCACCGGTGTTTTGCCTTTCTCGCGAATATGTCGGCACAGAGATAAGCCGTCCAGCCCTGGCATATTAATATCCAAAATCGCCAGATCGTAGGACTCCTGCTTAAATGCATCCAAGGCCGAGAGGCCGTTATCAGCCGTGGTGACGGAAAAGCCGCGGCTGCTGAAATGCCGCTCAATAACCGACCGAACAGCCAGGTCATCATCAGCGGTTAACAGGCTAAGACCAATATTGGTGTTGGCAATGCTCATGATGTTTCTTCCAGCAATGGTAGTGTGAACCAGAATCGGCTGCCGACTCCCAGGGTGCTGGCAACCTCTATGGTGCCGCCCTGGGACTCAATGGCCAGGCGACAAAAGGCCAGGCCAATGCCAAACCCCGCGTCCCGGTGGCGACGCCGCTCGTCGGCCTGGGCGAATTTTTCAAATAGGCCAGCAATACGCTCAGGGGCAATGCCGCGGCCGCTGTCGATCACCGTCACCGTGGCCAGCTTCTCATCCTGGCTGATTTCAACCTCAATCTGGCTGCCGTCGTCGGTGGCTCGGACCGCGTTTTGTAACAGGTTTACCAACACTCGATGGGTTAGGCCTGGATCCGCGTTCACCATCACTGGCAAATCGTCGTGTCTGACCGCGATGGTTCGCTTGCCCTTAACCGAATGCTGGGTATTGACTGCGCCATAGAGGATTTGACGCAGCTCAAAGGGGGCAATGTCCATGGGCATTGCTGACGACTCCAGTCTTGCCATATCCAGCAGGGATGAGACCAGGTCATTGGCGCTGTTGCAGGCTTCAACGGCTCGGCTCACATCATCCTGGATTTCTTTGCTGAAGCTGCCAGCACCGCCAATCTGCAGCAATTCCAAATACCCCAGCACCCCAGCCAAAGGAGAGCGCAGGTCGTGCACAATCATCTGCACCAGGTTTCCCTGGGTTTTTCGCATCTGCTCCAGTTCACGATTGCGCGCATGCAGCTCGCGGTTTTGGTTTTCCAGGCAGTATTTCAGAGACTCCAGGTGCAGATGGGTGGAGACCCGTTGCACCACTTCTTCAATCTGGAATGGCTTGGTGACGTAATCCACTCCGCCGGCGGCAAAGGCCGCCACTTTGTCCTTCGGCTGATTGAAGGCGCTGAGGAAGATAACCGGCACGTGTTGGGTTTCTGGCAGATTTTTCAGGGTACGACAAACCGTCAGTCCGTCCATCTCGGGCATATCGATATCCAGCAGCACCAGGTCTGGAGTCTGGGTCTGGGCCGCCCGCAATGCCTCTCTGCCGCTGGCAACCGGTCTTACCCGGTAGCCTTCATCTTTGAGGATGTCGACCAGCAGTGAGAGATTGGCCATCACGTCATCAACCACAAGAATGTCAGCGCCGTCCGTCAATGGATGGCCAGTGGGTTCAGCACTTTGATGTGTGGTCAAATCAACTGCGGTGACTGATGCCCGCTGATTCATAACTCTCCCGGTGGTTACCATTTGTTTCAAGCCGAATGCAATTTGCCAATCTGGGTTCAGTTTGGGAGTGCACACTGTGAACTCATCAGACCATCAGGATGACCTGACTGTGAGCGTTACAGACCCGATTATCGACAGCCAAGGGCGATCCCTTAAGGCTTTAGTGATAGAAGACGACCAGCGCTTGGGGCAGATTGTGCAAAAGGCCCTAAGGCTCAGCGGGTTCAGCGAAGTGCGCCTGGTAAGGCGCTGTGGCAATGCGGTGGCCCTGTTGGACAGTCTGCCAGCCGACGAGCTGGATCTGATAGTCACGGACCTGGTGCTGCCCGATGGGGACGGGTTCCTGATTCTGTCCTATCTTTGTGAGATGGCGTATCAGGGCAAGGTCATCTTGATGAGTGGCAATGATCCAAGACTGTTGGACACCGCCGCCACCCAGGCCGACTTCAGCGGTCTGGAAGTGCTGGGCACCTTGAAAAAGCCCTTTTCATTACACCGGCTGCATGACATGAGTTCCCTGGTCAGTGGCGAAGCGCCCCGGGGCTTAGCACGCAGCGACTTTCAGTTTCAGCTGGCTGATTTTGAAATGGCGCTGGAGGCGGGGGATATCCGGGCCCGTTTTCATCCCATCGTGGATGCCAGCACGGCGCAAATGACCGGGATTGAGGCGTTGGCCCGCTGGGAGCATCCGCGCCATGGTCTGATTTCACCCGCTCAGTTTATGCCCCAGGTGGAATCATCACCACTATCTGACACATTTCTGTTGGAAATGCTGCGCCAGGTGTTGGTGGCCCAGCAGCGGCTGGCTGAACTTGGCTACGGGGTCAATGCGGCGGTTAACGTGGGCAGCGGCCAGCTGACTTCCCTGTCGCTGACCAATCGATTTATTGAGCTAGCCCGGAAATTTAACGTTGCTCCGGATACGGTGGTGCTGGAAATCACTGAAACCCAGGGCTTCGGTGAACCCAGAGCCGCCATCGAGACCCTCAATCGCCTGCGCCTGCAGGGGTTTCGACTCTCCGTTGACGATTATGGCACCGGATTTTCCAGCCTGGAGCGTTTGCGCACACTGCCTTTTACCGAGCTCAAGGTAGACCGACAGTTTGTCGCCGGTGCTGCCAGCAGCGGAGAATTGACGGCAATTTTGCGCCACTGCGTGGAGCTGGCCCGGCAGTTTAATATGGCCACTGTGGCAGAAGGTATCGAAACCTATGACGACTGGCAGCTGGTGCGCTCCCTGGGTTTTGCTGATGCCCAGGGCTTCTTTTTTAGCCAGCCCTTGGAGTTGGAAGCCCTGCTGGCCTGGCCTCAGCGACGAATGACGCCAGCAGCACGGCTGAGCGCAACCCCGGACCCTGCTTCCCTGGACCAGTTTCAGCGTCTGCAAATGTGAACTTTTTGCTATCACTTTCCAACGCTTAGCTAATTTTGTTTACACTTACGCCATGAACAGACAGTCATTAGCTAAGGGTTTCCGTCCAGCGCTTGCGCTGGCCTTGATGGGTTTACTGACGCTGCCGGCATGGGCTCAGACCGCCGACTCGCAAATGCTCAGTTATATCGATGAAGCTCTAGAGCAGGAGCGGGATCCGGGAGAGGTCACCGGGGCACTGCTGGATCTGGGTTTTGAACCCGCCAGAGCCGCCCAGGCGGTGGCCAGCGCCTGGGGTGATTGCAACGCCGCCCAGGCCGCGGTTGCGGTGGCCGTTACCCGGCGCCCGGGTAGTGCCACCGATGTGGTCACCGCCGTGGGTTCGGCTGACGGTTGTGGCTGCGGTGCCAGCAGCGGCTGGGCCCGCAGCCAGCTGGACCAACGAATTCGCTTTGCCAGTCCCCAGCGTCCCATTGCCCTGGCTCAGACCTGCAGCTGCATGGCTGCGGCGGTGGAGGCGGGCACCGCGGCATTGCCGCAGATGGCAGACGCCATCGTGCTGGCGGGGGTGGAAGCGCTGCAGACAGCGACCCTGGCCCGGGACAGTGTTGGCCAGCGCGGTGGCAGCGAAACCGAGAGCTGGCTACCCAATCCGGATTTTCGCGGCAGCCAAACCTACCGCCGCCGGCCCGACGCCTGTGCCGCGGATCGAGACGACAACGATGACTTTGAACCGGCGCAACAGTGGTCGACGGCCAGTCCCGGGGATCAAGCCCCGGCCCATGCCTGTGACGAGCCGCAAAATTCCACCGACGATCTTCTGGTTCGGGAGTTCTCCGTGGACTCAGAAGGTGCCGGCCATGCCTGGCTGGTGAATCATTCTGACAGTACCATCAATCTGGCAAACAGCGGTTACAGACTGGGCATTGCCTATCGTGATCAGCCCCAGGCGTCGGTGGTTTTGCCCCTGATTGGCGAGGTGCAGCCGGGCCAGGGGTTTCTGGTGGCCGGTGAGGGTTCGCCCCTGGCTGACAAAGCCAACCAGGTTGTTCCCCATCTAAGCATGGCGCCAGGAGACTATCTGGATCTGCATCAGCCCAGCACCGTCCCGGACTGCGAATGTGCCGAGGCGCTGACTGCGGCGGCCTTTCGTGGCTCTAGAAATCGGGTTGCTGGCACTTCAGAGGTCAGCCCGGCTGAGCATAAAATGGAACGACTGCTGGGTACCCATGAGTATTTGAACGGATTTGTGGTGGATGCGGTGGGCAGCGTTAGTGATCAGCCTGAGCGTTCAACCGCGCTGTTCGGTGACAGCGCCATGGCCCAGCTGGGCCGTAAAGACCAGATGTGCGCTCGAGATGCCTTTGAACTGGACAGCTTCGCGACCGATGGCTGGCAGTCGTCAGCCTCGGTTGGCGGCCAGCGCGATTGTTCAGTGGCCCAGAACGATATGGTGATCGCCGATCTGATGATGGTGGATGATGGCCGCGGCGCGGTGCGGTTGGTGAACAGTTCAGCAGCTTCCATCGATATGGATCAATCGGGCTATTTACTGGAAATTTATCCGCCGGAAAGCATCAGACCCAGGGCAGAAATCCCGTTAAAAGGCGTACTGAAACCGGGCGAAAGCTTTGTTATCGCCCACGACGATATTGATCAGTCCATCAAAGAGCAGTCTGACGAGCTGGATGGCGAAATGACCCTGGCTGACGCTTCTGCGGTGGTGCTGGCCAGACGCAGCTATCCAAGACCCCTTAACTGCCAGTTACAGCTTGCCGCCTTTGTCCAGTCGCCGGTGGATGTGCCGCTGTTTTTTATTGAATTTTCGCCCATCGAAGAACGCGATCCCCTGGCAGAACCACCCCGGGTCGACCCTCTGGCCAGCCCTAATTAGCGTTTAGTTGAAACGCCTGCCATGCCTGCCATGGTCTGTTCAGCTTGAGTAAGGATCATGGCGGTGTCGCCTGGGCTAGCCCATGGCCAGTCTTGGGGAACAGCATCAGGGGGCCTGATTGCTGGCGATATAGTGCATATAGCTTC
>CAYGPO010000081.1:0-10353 GCA_964351665.1 uncultured Gammaproteobacteria bacterium
CCCTGTGCCGAGCGCAGACTGTAAGAAATGCGATTTTTTCAACAGGCTGCTGATAGTGAGCTAGGGATCGTTGCCGTCAGCGCCACCGTCAAGGCGGGGCCCCTTGGGCTCTGCTTCCCGGGCCGCCCTTTCCTCTGCTTTGCGGCGTTTTTTGATCTCTTTGCTGTCTTCAATAATGCCGCCACAGGACTCAAAGCACAGGTCGTAGGTATTGGTGCAGACCTTAGTCTGCATAATGGGACAGCGGTCGGGTTTCATGCAGTTGCCACCGCGCTGACGGCAAAAGTTGTATTGACGCACCTGCTGCTGGAAGACCGCCTTGCAGTAGTCGTACTGGTCCTTGGCATGGGCCCGACACTGCATTTTTGATACGTTGCACTGGTTGGCACATTGGGCCACCGCCTCGTTGGGTTCGGTGTAGATTTTTTTTGCCCAGACGCCAGAAGTCCAAGCCAGAGTCGCGACTATGCAGAGCAGCCCCAACATCGGTTTGAGTGATCTATGATGTTGGACCATGGTGCCGCTTCCTGAAGATCTTCCTCATTTCACCATGGGCCGAGGGCTCAAAACAACCTGGTTGTTGCCAAATTCCAGCCGGCGATGAGTTTAGCGAAGACTTCAAGCACCGATCCAGGCTAACCCGCGAACCAGGAGCATCGTCCAACCGTTATGAACACAGCGCACACACGGCTCTGAGATGGCTGAACAGGACCAGGTAGAAAAGGCCCAGGGGGGCGACCGGATTGCCTTCCGAAGCCTGGTGCTTGAGCATTCTGAACCGATGCATCGCCTGGCTTTGCGCTTAACCGGCAGTGAATCTGCAGCCCAGGACGTGGTCCAGGAGGCCTGGATCAAAGCTCACCGCAGTTTGAAGAAATTCGACCGGCGAGCCCGCTTCGGCACCTGGATCCACCGCATTACCGTCAATACGGCGCTGGATCAAATGCGCGCGGTGAAAAGCCGGGCACGTTTTGAAGTGAACCAACAGCCTGAGCACTTAGCGGATACGCCGCTGCTTGAAAGCTGCCCGGCGGAGCGGGAAGACCTGATCCGGCGCACCATGGCGGCGCTGCAAAAACTCACCGACATGGAACGGTCGGCGTTTACCCTGCGCCACTTCGAAGGCCATTCCATTGGCGAAATATGCGACCTGCTGGGGATCGGAAACAGCGCCTGCAAACAAGCGATTTTTCGCGCGGTCAACAAAATGCGCGAACACCTGGGAGTGCTGGCATAGGCCAGCACCTGGAGATAGTTAAATGAGCAAAAACACCAAAGAAAACGGTGGCGCGGTGGACGATTTTGATCTTCTGATGCTGTACTACGGTGAACATGAAAATCCTCAGCTGGCCGCCAGGGTGGCGGCAGACGCCGAATTGTCGGTCCGCCTGCAGCAGCTGAGCCAGGATCTTGCGGCCATTGAAAACGCGCCTTTAGCCAGGCCAGCGGACGATTACGGTAGGGCCGTGTGGCAAAAACTGTTACCGGAGCTGGGCGGCCAGCTGAACCAGCCAGCCGAAAGTCCACCCTGGTACCAGCAGCTGTTTATGCCGCGCTTCTCCATGGCCGGCCTCGGCGGGGCGCTGGCCTTAGCGCTGTTTGCCTTCATCATGGGTCAACAAATGGGACCGGCGGGACAAAACACCCTGGCCCTGGACAGCCAGGCACTGCTGGTAAGGGAGCTGGAAACCCACCTTCAACAGGCTGAACTGCTATTGACCGAAGTGGCAAATACCGACGCCGCAAGCCTAACCGTTAGCAGCGCCGCCCAGCCGCTGCTGCGGGCCAACCGGCTGTACCGGATCGCCGGCGGCTCCAAGGTTAGCCCCCAGCTAAGCCAGCTGTTGCTGGATATGGAAACCCTGCTGCTGCAGATCGCCAACGCCAGCAGCGGCGAAGATCTGGCGCCACTTGCCCAGTATGTTGATGAGGATCTGCTGTTCCGGGTCCGGACCCTGCGCAGTCATCTGTCCGACGACCGGAACTCAAGAATTTAGGAATTTATGATGAAACCACTTGCACTGATCATTTTGTTGCTGAGCCTGGCGACGCTGTCGGCCAAGGCTGAAGATTCCCTCTATGAGATGGGTCAAAAGGCCCTGCGAGATCACCAGTGGGCCACCGCTGCGGCGCTGTTCGAGTCCGCAGAAAAACAGCGTCAGCGTACCGACGGCGCCCTGTACTGGCGAGCCTATGCCCTGGGGCAGATGGGACGTAAGCGCGAAGCTGGCGGCGTTGCCAGACAGGTGCTTCGGCGATTTCCTGACAGTCCATGGGCCGATGACGCCAACGCGCTGTTGGCTGAACTGGGCCAGCAGAACGAATCCAATGACCAGGAACAGCTGACCGTGTTCGCGCTGAGCCGACTGATAGAAAAAGACCCAGACCGGGCAATGCCGTTGATTGAAAAAATGCTGAACAACGATCCGTCGCCGGAGAGCCGCCGCCACCTGTTGTTTCTTCTCGCGGCAAGTGAGAGCGAACAAGGCAACCGGCTGGTGCTGGATATTGCTGTTTCAAGCTCGGACCCCGAGCTGCAGATTCAGGCCATCCATCTGATTGGAGCGGGTTCCGGCGAACAGGCCTTACCCCGCCTGATGGAAATATACCGCGCCAGCAGCTCCGAGCAGGTCCGCCGAGCGGTGATTGACGCCCACCTGATGGTCGATGACCCGGGCCGGCTGGAAGAGCTGATCAGCCAGGAGCCCAACCCGGATCTCCAGCGTCACGCCATTGTTGCCCTGGGCGCGATGGCTGCAACGGGCCCGCTAAGGTCCATCTATCAAAATCTCACAGGCGCAAGAGAACGTGCAGCGGTGCTGGAGGCTCTGGCCATCAGCGGCGACGTGTCACAGCTGGCTGGGATTATTGAATCGGAAACAGACCCACAGCTCAGGGTCGCGGCGATCCGCAGCCTGGGTCTGGCGGATGACAACGACGGCGAACAGCTGCTGGCACGGCTGGCGGAAACTGCCACCAGCCAGCAGGAGTTGATGGCGATATTGGAGGCCGTGATCATCATGGACGGCAATGCTGACACGGTCCTGGCCGTAGCTCGCCGCAGCACCAGCGCGATGGTTTCCCGTCAGGCGATTCAAACCCTGGCAATTCTTGACCAGGGCGAGGCTGTGATGGATCTGTATCAGGAACTCAAGGGACAATCTGCTGAGGTTGACGCAGCGGTACTGGAAGCCCTGATGATTTTGGATGAGGGTACGGAAATTGCGGTGGATATCGCCCGCAACAGCGACGACCCCCGAACCGTGGCGATGGCGCTGCAGACCCTGGGCATAATGGACGCCAGCGAGCAGATCGGCGCCCTGTACGGCGAACTCAAAACCCCAGAACTCAAGCGCATGGCGCTGCAGCAGCTGCTGGTTGCCGATGATGGGGACGGTTTACTGAAGATACTCCAATCGGAAACAGACCCGCAGATTCGGATTGAAGCCATTCACACTTTGGTAGTGCTGGATCTGAACGCTGACCAGGAGCTGCTGCGGATTTACCAATCAGGCACTGAGGCAGAAAAGTCCGCCATCATTGAAACCTGGATGATTCAGGAGTCCGAGGCAGCGATCATCAAAGCCTTGGATGTTGAGACCGATCCGCTTTTCAAGCGCCGGCTGGTGGAAGCGCTGATCGTGATGGATTCCCAGGCCGCGGACGAATACCTGTTTGACTGGCTGGAGAAATAGCGACAGCCAGGGTGCCGTTGCCTATGCGGTTGCTGGCCTTTCAGCCGGCAACTGCAGGGGCTGGCCCAGAACGGTGTCTGGGCCAGACCGGCAAGGCATCATGACTGCTTCGGGATGAAGTTCAGCGCGACACCGTTATTGCAAAAGCGTTGCCCGGTGGGAGCAGGCCCATCGTCGAACACGTGGCCCTGGTGACCCTCACAGCGAACGCAATGGTATTCGGTTCGCGGCCAGACCAGCTTGAAGTCCCGCTTGGTGGCTACATGCCCTGGAATGTGGGTGAAGTAGCTGGGCCAGCCCGTACCGCTTTCGTATTTCATCTCAGAGGTAAACAGCGGTAGCTGACAACCGGCACAGGCAAACACGCCTTCACGCTTTTCCACGTTGTAGGGGTGACTGCCGGCGCGCTCCGTGCCGTCGCTACGCAGTACATCATAAGCCAGACTGGACTCCAGCCGCTGGCGCCATTCATCAGCGCTGAGGCTTATCGGCTCAAGGGAAAAGTCCAGGCCGTGGTTTGCCGGCAGGAACTCCTGCCAACGCTGTTTCATGGCCTCGATATCACTGTTTGACATATTTGATCTCCGCTGGCTCGCTGCCCACCCACTCACACTGATGGTGCCCACAGCAAACATGGCTGCTCCAACAATAAACTGGCGACGTTTCATTTTTCAAAGACTCTCGGGTTGCGGGTATTGCTTTAATAGACCGGCGAGACCGCGAAACATTTCACACCGGCCCTGGACCTTTGCTGCCCGTTAGCCTACATACCAAGCCGTTAAGCGAAGGTTAGGATTCAACCTCAGGCAGAGGTTCGAGGTCCAACTGGCCTGTATCGATATGCGGCGGCGGCACGCTGGGCCGTGGATCTAGAACGCCAAAATTTTCCTCTACCGATAGCTCACTGAGATCAATCTGCAGCGGCGGCGGCGGCCTGGAGTCATCCACTGGTCCATCGTCACTGGCAACACTAAGGCCATCCAGATTGAGGGCAGGAGCGGCTACGGTCGGCGCGTCGTCCAGGGCGGTGAAATCTTCGCTGGAAGTCAGGGCGCTGGTATCTACCTCCAATTTAGCCGGCGCCGGGGTTTGATCAACCTGGCTGCCGACCTCCGCCAGCTCGATATCCGCCAGATCAAAGCTGACCTCTGGCTGGGGCACCGGTTGTACCAGCTGCGATCCTGCCGGGGCCAAGGCTCCGTCGTCCAGTCCAGCTGCAGGCAAGGAGTCCGAAACAGCCTCCGGCAATGCGTCAGTTTGGGCCGCCGGGCCAGCAGCCTGTGTCGGTGCAGATTCTGTTGCCCCAGCCTCCGCTGGCGGCATTGAGTCATCAACCACAAACACCGCTTTACCGACGCTGCCCGAGGCTGTTGGGTCATCAATGGTAAAGCTGGCCCGATTGGGGGCCGCGGTCTGGGTTGTGTGCTGGTCCGTGCCGTGGGTCGCCGCTGGGGCTGACACCTCCAGGGTCGGCTCCACTACCTGAGCCTGTCTCAGAGTTTCCTCACTGACCACCGAAACAATCAGTCCGGCCTTACGCAGCGCCGCCCGGTATTTGTCGGCATGCTCTCGCAACAGCCCTTTCTTGAGCACCTGTCTCCGACCATCAAACAGGCGTTCAACTTTGTCGACATCGGTGTTAAACAACTTTGCCAGGTTGGCGCGAGCCGTGTCCGGTTCAACTCCGGGGGCGGTACGCCCGCGAAAAATAATCTGGTAGTCGCTGGAAGGCATGTCAGAGCCCCAGGTTAGCCAACATGTTGATCAGCGTCCGCACCGTTGCCACGGTATCGGGATGTTCAATTTCCATCGAGGCAGCCTCTCGATTCAGATCGTCAAGCAGGGACTGCCCGACGCCGGCTTCAGCGTCCAAAGAGCCGTCTTCCATGGCATCTGCCCCGGCGCTGGCGGACTTGGACACCACCTGAACTTCGATGGCGTCCATCAATCTTGCCAACTCCGCCGCCCGATCACTCTCCAGGGTGACGTTGGCTAATTCGCCTCGTAACGATTCAAGCAATTGCAGCAGCTGGTTTTGTCGGTTGGTCATCATATGCAGAGTCTAACAGCCAGCACCTTTTCCGCTAAGGAGTAGTTACCCGGTTTTGTTAACCTCGATTGTCTCAATCCAGCGCTAACTATCTATGGGAGTGAGGCTTTTCGACCTTTTCCACAATACCTGTGGATAACGTTGTGGAAATCCCCCCTCGGGGCACCGTCAAAATTACGTCACGGCTCGCTATGGTGCGCTTTGGTCAATTTTTGGTCAATTGATTAACGTTATATTTTTCAACAACTTAGTATTGGTAAAAAGTGCCACCAAAAATTTGTTTCAAGATTGTTTCAGCTTTGTGACGGCCCAAATCCGGGTGTGCATAAGGTCAATTGGGAAATCATACACTTACAACACAGCAAATCAGTATCGAGGATATCCCGGGCCCAAAAACGGCGTAAAAAAAGGGCGTCCGAGGACGCCCTTTTGGTCTGGTTAATGCTGGGTCTCAGCCGCTATCGACGGGATTAGGCCGCCTCAGCCTGTTTGCTCTCCAGCACCGCTCTGGTGCTCTCAATCTGCACCTTCTGCGGCTTCATCGCCTCCGGCACCTCGCGCACAAGATCAATGTGCAACAGGCCGTTTTCCAGCCGTGCACCGTTAACCCGCACGTGGTCAGCGAGCTGGAAGCGTCGCTCAAAATTGCGCTGGGCGATGCCGCGATACAGATACTCGCGCTGCTGCTCCTGGCCGTTACGACCGCCAACCACCGTCAGGGTGTTTTGCTCGGAGGTTATATCCAGATCCTCCTCCGCAAAGCCCGCCACCGCCATGGTGATGCGGTACTGGTCGTCGCCGGTGGATTCGATGTTGTAGGGGGGGAAGCTGCTGCCCTGTTCTACCCGGCTGGCGTTGCTCAGCAGGTTGGCCATACGCTCAAAGCCAATGGCGGATCGATACAGCGGGCTGAAATCATAAGTAGTCATACTATTCTCCTTAGGAAGCAATAGGTTATTAATAGGGTCCACGTTATTGTGCGACCGATCAGTGGCCCCTTACGGCGACCACGGGGATAGATTTGGGAACAATAAAATCCTTTTCAAGGGGACGATGTTCAGCGTCTATGCCAAGAGTTGAGTTGACCCGGTCAGCGTATCTATATAACTTTTTATATACCGCTACTGAGATTAAACATTATGCAGACCATCAATCAGATCTTTTTGTGGATTCATGTTGCCGTCGGTTTTTTCGGGCTGGCGGCATTTTGGTTTCCCGTGTTGTCCCGCAAGGGCGGAAAACTGCACCGAAGCGCCGGGCGAGTCTATGTTTATTGCGCGTATGTGGTGCTGGCTTCCGCTTCGGCCACTGTTACCTGGCAGCTCAGCCGCTTTGTTGGCCCCGAGCGCTCTTTGGCAGAACACCCTAATACCTTCGCCAGCCTGCTGTTTCTTGGCTATCTGAGCCTGGTCACCTTTCTTAGCGTGCATCACGGTTACGGCGTATTGCGTTTCAAGGGTCAACCACGGACCATGAAAAGCCCTTTGCGCATGGGCCTGGCGGGAGCCAGTATCGCTGCCAGCCTGGGCCTCATTGCCTTCGCCCTAACCGTCAAACCCGGCAACGCCATCTTGCTGTTGGCGCTGTCGCCCATTGGCATTTTTGGCGGCTGGGGGATCATCCAATATCTGCATGGCGCCCAGACCTCTCCCAAGGCGTGGATGTATGAACATATGGGCAGCATGCTGGGGGGCGGGATTGCCTTCCACACCGCCTTTATGGTGTTTGGCGTCAATCGACTGGTGGACCTGGGGCTCAGCGGCTGGCAGCAGGTGCTGCCTTGGGTGCTCCCATCGATTATCGGAATACCCGCCTCGGTGCTGTGGAAACGTCATTACCAACTGAAATTCAACGAAACATGAGCCTTCCTCATATTCTCCTGGGGATGCTCCAGCAGCCGGCTAGCGGCTACGAGCTTAAGCAGAGGTTTTCCGAATCACTGCGCCATTTCTGGCACGCAGACCTGGCCCAGATTTACCCAGCACTGCACAAGCTGGAACGCAGCGGTGAGATTTGCAGTAAAAGCGCGGCCTCAGAAAAGGGTCCACCTCAGCGAATTTATCGGCGCACCAAGGACGGTGACCGGGCGCTGACACAATGGGTCAGCGAAGAACCCATCACCGGCCGGGAGCGATTTCCCTGGCTGGCTCAGATTATGTTCTTAGGCGAAAACGCTGATCATGAGACGCAGATACGTTATTTCAAGCAGCTTACCGACTACTTTGCCGCCAAAGTCGCGGCGCTGAACGCCATCGACGCCCAGTGGCGCGGCCAGGCCAACCCCAACAGCTTTGCCGATGACGAGCTATTTCCCTGGTTTACCCTGGAGGTGGGGATTGCCCGCAACGAGGCGACTCTGAAATGGTGTCATCGGTCATTGGAACTGCTGATCCAACGAGGGGCCGCGCAATAAACCCCTGCCATGGGCTTGCCCCCAGCCCGTCAGAAAAAAGCCTCCACTGGCTGACAACATTCCGCACTGGCAATGGGCTTTAAGGAGACCTCACCCGTGCGACTGCTAACTACCTGGTGCCTGCTACTTTTCAGCACGCCCTTGTTCGCCCAGACCTACCGCCAGGTGGACGTCTGTTTTGTGCTTGATACCACCGGATCCATGTCAGCGACCATCAACACCGCCAAAGAAAAAATCTGGTTCATCGCCAACGAAATCGCCCGCTCAAACACCAGGCCTGCGCTGCGGCTATGTCTAGTGGCGTATCGGGATCGAGAGGACGACTATGTGACCCAACTTACGCCCCTGAGCAGCAACATCGACGCTATTGCCAAGCAGCTCAAAGAGCTGGAAGCTGACGGCGGCGGCGACGCCCCGGAAGCGGTCCACCAGGCGCTGTTTGAAACGGTGCGGGACGCAGGCTGGAACGCCGCTGACGATACCTTGAAGGTGATTTTCCTGATCGGCGATGCGCCGCCGAAGATTTACCCGGACGAGCCCCAATATCCAGAAATCGCGGCCCTTGCGGCCCAACGTCAGGTGGTCATCAACCCGGTATTAATCGGCTCCGACGCTAACGCCCGCAGCAGCTTTGAATCCATCCAGGGCGGCGCCGCCGGCGCTCTGCTGCAGATGTCCGAGCCCCAGGCACAGGTGCCGCCCACCACCCCCATGGATCAGGACCTGATCGCCCTTAGCAGCCGCCTCAACGCGTCCTTGGTGCTGTACGGAGATCCTCAACAGCGCGACCAGCTCAATGAGCAGACCTTGCAGCTTAAGTCACTGAGCGACAGCAAACGTATTGAACGCCTGGCCTTTGGTCAGGCCGCAGGCCGGGTGCTGCACCAGTGGGGAGATCTGGTGCAGGACATCGGGGACGGTGAACTTACCCTTGGGGACGTTGATCCACAGATGCTGCCTGAACAGCTGCGCAGCATGAGCCAACAGGAGCTGGCTCGGAGCCTGGGCGAGATCCAGGCCGAGCGTATCCAGCTGCAGGCCCTGATCGGCCAGCTGCTTGAGCAACGCCGGCAGCTGATGGAACAACAGATCACCCATGACAGCTTTGAATATCAGCTAAGTCAGGTCCTGCTAAGGCAACTGTAAGCTGCGCCTGGGGGAAGGCGGTGCCTAGTCAGTATTAGCGGTGCTATCCTTATTCCCATGACAGCCCCGGTTTTTCTACAACTGCGCCGGTTTACCTCACAGGCGCTGCTACTGACTCTGACGGTTGTGCTGTGCACCCTGCCCGCCTTGACCTGGGCCCAGACCCTGCCACTGGGTGGCCAGGAAACCGAACCGGAATCGGTGCCACTACCCAAACCCTCAGAGCTGCAGCCGGGCTGGTGGAATGCGGTCATTACCGGCGAGACAGAGAGTCGGGTTAAGGCCCTTAAAGACGCCATCGATGAGGCGATACTGTCGCTATCGGTGGATGATCTGGATGATCTTCCCCAGCGGGCCGACCTGGCCAGGGAACGGTTGGACGCTTACCTGGAAGAACTCAAACGAGCCCAGGACGCCCGCCCCATCACCGTTCGCACCGATGGTGCCTTCACCCTGACCGATCTGTTCAAGACAGCCGACGAGATTCGCACTCGGGAAACGGCGCTGACGGACCTGAACGAAAACCTCAGCGGCTCGAAGGACTTACTGGCCCGATCCCGGGCTCGCTACGACGCCGGCATTTTACGCCATCGGGCTGAAAATGCCGGCTCCATTGGCGCCCTGGGCACCGGCCTTGACGCCATTGCCAATCGCGCTGAGCTGGCGGTGCTAGAGCTGCGTGACGCCCGAGCGGAAGCGCGCAAAGCCCGCCTTGAGCTGGAAGCCAATCAGTTTCGCCAGCAGCTGGTGGTGGCCCGGGCGGCCCTGTCCACAGAAGGCTTTGAACCGGAAAAAGTAACCCAGGAACTGGCCGAGCTGCAGGTGTCCCTGGGCGAAGCCCAGACCCGACTGGACGTGCGCCGCCGGGAAATGTTGGAGGTCGATGAAACCACCCCGGAGGGTGAGGTACGGGCCCAGCTGATTCGCCAGCAATTGCTGGCGGCGCTGATTGAAACCACCCAGCTGGAACTGATCCAGATGCGCCAGCAAGGCGTGCTGCTGTGGCACCAGGCCCAGGGTGAGTCCGGGATTGTTGCCGGCGAACTGGA
>CAYGPO010000081.1:10453-21599 GCA_964351665.1 uncultured Gammaproteobacteria bacterium
GTCACCCTGGGTGAACTGCTGAAAGTGCTGCTGATTCTGACCATCACCTATCTGCTGTCCTGGGTGGTTCGCACAGCCCTGCAACGACTGAAAGATCGCCGGCACATTACCCAGACTCACTCCCTGTATGCCGCCAGCAGAATTCTGCACTACCTGATTATTACCGTCGGTACCCTGATTGGTTTGTCGTCCCTGGGGCTGGACTTCACCTCCATTGCACTGATCGCCGGAGCGCTGTCGGTGGGTATTGGTTTTGGCCTGCAGACCACGGTCAACAACTTTGTCTCCGGCCTGATCCTGCTGTTCGACCGAAGCCTGAAGGTGGGCGACTACGTGGAGCTGGACGCCAGTTTGCGGGGAACGGTGCGGGAAATCAGCGTTCGCGCCACCCGCATCAACACCAACGACAACGTGGACGTGGTGGTACCCAATTCAGAGTTCGTCAGCACCCGTTTGGTGAACTGGACCATGGTGGAGGGTTTCGCCCGGCTGCGAGTTCAGTTTGGCGTGGCCTATGGCACCGACAAGGAGCTGGTGAAAAAGGTCGCTTTGGAAGCCTGCGAGCGGGTCGATTACACCCTGAAACACATGCCGGCCCACGAACCCCAGCTGCGGCTGATCAACTTCGGCGATAACTCGCTGGATTTTCAGCTGCTGGTGTGGGTCAACCGAAGCGGCGTGCAGCGACCCGGGCGCGCCCGCGCTGCCTACATGTGGGAGCTGGAAACGGGCCTGTCCGCAGCTGGGATCGAAATTCCGTTTCCCCAGCGCGATGTGCACATACGCAGCAACACCGTGGCCGAAAGCAAGGCCAGCGAACGGGAGTCGTCCAACATTATCCAGCTCGATTCAGGTGCCGACTGACGCCACCACGTTGACCAGCGCCCGACAGAGTGTCGCCAGATCATCGTCATCAATAATGTATGGCGGCATCAGATATATCAGCCGCCCAAAGGGCCTGACCCAAACCCCTTCAGCTACCAGCGCGGCCTGAATTTCAGCCACCTTTACTGGCGCCTTCATTTCCACCACGCCAATGGCTCCCAGAACACGAACATCCGCCACCGCTGGCATCGAACTACAGGGTTCAAGCCCGCAGCTCAACAGCCTTTGAAGGCGCTGGATGTTGTCCTGCCAGGGCCTCGCAGCAGCATCAAGCAGCAGGTCAATACTGGCCGTGGCCACGGCGCAGGCCAGGGGATTGGCCATATAGGTTGGGCCATGCATCAGCACGCCACCGTTGAGCTCGTTGCGGGAGATACCCTTGGCCACCCGGCTGCTGGCAAGGGTGGCTGCCAATGACAGATAGCCCCCTGTCAGGGCCTTGCCAAGACACAGTATGTCCGGGGCAATGGCGGCATGTTCACAGGCGAACATTCGCCCGCTGCGCCCGAAACCGGTCGCAATTTCGTCAGCAATCAGCAGCAGATCAAGCTCGTCACACAGGCTTCGAACTCTGGCCAGGTATAGGGGGTGGTAAAACCACATGCCGCCGGCGCCCTGCACTATCGGTTCTAAGATCACCGCCGCCAGCTGATCGGCGTGTTGCCTGGCCAGCGCTTCAAAGGGGGCAAAATCCGCCTCGTCAAACTCATCGCCAAAGCGCGTCTTAGGCCCGGGTGCAAAAATTCGCTGGGGCAACACGTCGCTAAATATTTCGTGCATGCCGGTGACCGGGTCACATACCGACATAGCCTGGAAGGTATCGCCGTGATAGCCCGAGCGCACCGTCAGCAGCTGATTTCGGCCCCGCACCCCGTTGGCGAACCAGTACTGGTAAGCCATCTTGATGGCCACCTCAATGGCCACTGATCCCGAGTCGCAAAAAAATACGTGATTGAGGCCCGCGGGAGTCAGCGCTATCAGACGACGGGCCAGGTCGATGGCGGGCTGATGGGTGATCCCGCCAAACATGACGTGGGCCATCTCACCGGCCTGATCGATCAGGGCTTGGTTCAGCGCTGGATGGTTGTAGCCGTGGATAGCGGCCCACCAGGAGGACATGCCGTCAATCAGCTCTCGGCCGTCGCCCAGGGTCAGGCGCACGCCTTTGGCACTGGCCACCGGGTAAACCGGCAGCGGCTGGTGCATGGAGGTATACGGATGCCAGATGTGGTCTCGATCAAAGGCCAGATCATGCTCAGACACTGCCTGGGATTGAGGGGGTGGGTGGGATGCCATAGTCTAATCCAGCGCTGTCTGATTGCCCTTTCGCCGGCCGAAGTTTACCTTGCCAACCTAGCTACAGAGATAAAGAGTAGTGACCCATTGTGTCAGATTATTATTGGGTTGCGCATGGGTGATGCTGTCTACATCCACTCGGGAAGCTGTTCAAAGGCAATGGCTGCGGGTTTGCTGAGAAACCGGGTAATCCTCAGGGGTCGGGCTGGATATAGGTGTTTACCCGGGTCACCGGCTGGGTATAGACACAGGCATTGGACATCTCCAGCCGGTCAAAGGTCTGGACCACCGCGTCGCGAACCGCCTCCAGCTGGGTCAGGGGAACAATCATGTGGATAATACTGCGTTCGAGGTTCAACCGAACACCTCGGCTGTATCGTTCAGCGTCAGCCTCAATAAATTTGGCCTGACTGGCATTGGCTCCGGGCGCACCGGCGGCCAGCGCAGCGTCCATCACAACCGCCGCATGTTTGCGGGCGCTGATGCAAGACAGAATGACCTGTCCGGTCAACGACTGCCGAACCCGCAGCTTACCAAATAAATTAAGGCCAGCTCCCCGCGCCGCCGTGCCCTGATACACACTTTGTTCTCGCCAGCTGGTGCCGCCCTTAAGGCTGTCGATGGCGGCCACCAGCTGCTGCATGGTCGCCGGCTGGCGGCGGCTACCGAAGGTGCTGGCAATACTCACCAGGCCCTTCTGGACCGGCATTCGGTAAAGGAAACCCCGGCCCGGCGTGTCAATTCTGCCCGCCGCCACCATGGCTTCAGCCACCGCGTCGGCATCGGCATTGTCCACCACTACCACCAGCACTTCCTTGGCATTTTTTTTGGTGATTTTCAGCCAGCCCAGACGATCGCGCAGACCTCGACCTTCACAGTAATGAATGATGGGCCCGTGGCTGCCGGCCTGCAGCGCAGCGCGGGAAATCACGTCGGTTTGTTCCGGCTGCACGATGCAAAAAATGGCGGTGAGGTTTTCCTTTAAGGCGTCTGACGCGTCAGGTGCATCGTCAAAGTCGGCGCCTGCCGACCAAAGGGAAAAGTCGTCGGTATAGGCGAAGCTATCGCAGGGAACAGAAAACACTGCGCCCGCGCCGGCCTGCTGCAATCCGCCGCTGTCGATGATCTCCTCGATGATGTGATCTACTTCAGGATCAGGAACAAAAAACTGCAGCAGGGTCTTTTCAGGACTGACCGTCGGAATCAGGGACTGATACCAGCGATCTTTGACCAAGGTGCCCCGGGCGTTGACCACCAGTACGTTGGGATCACCTTCGTTGAAAATCCTCTCCATCACCGAGTCGGCTGACATTCTGGGCAGCAGCGCGGTCACCACCGACACTTTGTTGTTGTGAATCAGCCCAGTCATTTGCTGTCCAGTACCTCCATCGGGGCGGCTTCTCTGGACTGGCGAGCTGCCACCAGCCGGCCGATCAGTAGCACCGTGATAATGGGGCCCACCGAGGCCAGCGCGAGAACTCCAAAGCCGTCAATAATGCCTGGCACATTGGCACCAATCCCCAGACCCATAGCCAACACCAGCGGCACGGTGATGGGCCCGGTGGTGACGCCGGCGCTATCCCAGCCGAAATTAACAAATTCTTCCGACGAAATAAGGGTCAGCGCCACCAGCCCCAGATACGATGGCAACAACATCCAGGCCAGGGGGATGTTGTAGGCAATCTTACACACGCCCGCGGCGATACCCATGCCCACCCCAATAGCCACGGACTGCATTAGCAGCTTTTTCTTGAACGCTCCCACGGTGATTTTTTCAACGGTATTTCCCAACGCGTTGAGGGCCGGTTCGGCCAGGGTGGCGCCGTAACCTAGGAAAAACCCAAACAGCGCGGCCAGCGCCTTGCCGGCGTTTTCAGATTCAAACAGCGGCCCCTCGGTGCCCTGCATGCCCCAGGGCGTGATGGCGGCAAAAGTGCCAGGCACATTGCTACCCAATTGGGTTCCCAGGGGCGTAAGCCCAAGGGAGATACCGAGCACAAACAGGCACATGCCCAGCACCGCAAACCCTACCCCGATGGCTATTTCATCGATGCGCTGAATTTTCTCGCGCAAGATCAGGCGCAGGGTCAGAAACAAAAACAGGCACAGGGGAACAATCGCCCGCAGGGATTCCAATAACGCCTGGCTGAATCCTGCCAAAATACTTTTGCCTTCATCCCACTGAGCATCACTGACCATCCTTGGGCGCTCGACCAGGGGCCTGGACAGCACCACCGTTGGGTTACTGAGCACGATTTCTCCGTCCCGTAACTGTGGCTCACCGCCTTCAAAACGGATCTCCAGGTCATCCAGTGCCTGCCGGTCTTCAACGAACAGGGCGAACTCCTGATCGCTGATTAGGGCTCGTTGCTCACTTGCGGGTAGCACTGACGAGGCCACTGCAGGACTGACCACCGTCGCACCAGAATAGTTGTCAGCGCCAAAATAATCCTTGGCCTGGAAGTGAAACAGCCCCAACAGCAACACCGCCAGGATTGGAAACAATGAGGCCAGGGTCACAATGCCGAAACCGGCGTTGCTGGAATCGCCGCTGCCGATCATTCGACAAACTCCCACCCCCAGAGCCAGCACCAGCGGCACCGTGACCGGCCCGGTAGTCACCGCTCCACAGTCCCAGGCCAGTGCCAGGATAGGCTGGGTAATGGGGTTCATGTTCATTGCAGCCGTTAGTGCGCAAAGCACCAGCACAAAGGGAATAATGAGAACTTTCAGGGACCATCCATAAAAAAAACGCAGCACCCCCAGCAGCACCGCCAGCCCTACACCAACGCCCACTGCGGTGACCAGCTGCCCGGCAAAATCGTTGAGCAAACTGAACAGCAGCGGTGCCTGCTCGGGCTGCACCCCGGAACCGGCGGCTTTAAGCACAGAGATGGCCGGCTCAGCAAAGGTAGCGCCCAGGCCCAGTATGAAGGCGAAACCCAGAATCACCGGCAGCGGAGAGTTGCGCGGCAGCACCGCACCAATGGTTTCGCCCAGGGGCATCAGCCCAAGGCGCAGCCCTTCCATAAAAAACATCAGGCCAACGGCAACAATCAAGATGCCGACACCAATCATGCTGGCATACACAATGGGCAAGCCCAGCACGAGGATCTGGAACAGCACCAGATAGGCAATAATGAACCAGACGCTGCGTACCTGCTCGAGAAAATTCTCAGCAAAATATGGATAGAGAATACGCAGGGAGTTAGCCCAGCTTAGTCGGGTGGTCCTGGCTGCGGCTCTGGGTTCGGGCGGTGTGGCCGCCGGCTGCGATGGTAAAGCCATCCTGGCAATGATCCCCTGATCGTGATTTTCTGAACATCGGCGACGCTGCCGACGATTCTGCATCCAGACACTATGGGTTATGCCATAATCCGCTGCACTGAGCAAAATCGGTACAAAAAATTTCTTATCGACAGCAACCGCAAATCGCTGAAACGCGGGTAACTCTGGAATTGAACCCTAACCTCTCGCCTTTTTCAGGAGAATCTATGCTTCGGTTTTTAGCGGTATCACTGCCCACGACCCTGATGATGGGTTGTATCACCGTAAAACCAATTCCCGAAGCCCCCAGTGAGCCATCGGGAATTGAGGTGATAACAAGCAATCCGGTGGCTACGCCCCAGCCCTTCAGCGAAGAGGCCTTCGCCAGCGACTACTGCGAACTGTTGCTGGACTCTCTGGAGCAGGCCCAACCTTTGCTAAGCAATATGGAATCCCAGCTCAGCGCCCATGCCAGACACATGGACGCTGCGGTGGCGAGACTGGCCCAGCCGGGCGAAAGCCGCGCCAGCGACTGTCCGCAACCCCAACAGACAGCGGCTGAAGGCAAAGACCTAATTGGCAGCCTGGAGTGGATCTATATGACGCCTCCTGGGCGTCACTACCGGGCCCGGGTCGACAGCGGCGCCGAAACGTCCTCCCTGAGCGCTAAGAACATCGTTGAATTTGAGCGCGACGGGAAAGACTGGGTGCGTTTCACCTTCCAGCATGACGGGATCGAGAAAGACGATGACGCGGAACCGGTGGAAATTGAGCTGCCCATCGTGCGCACGGTTCTGATTCGTCAGGCTTCGGTGAAAAAAGCCGAACGCCGGGTCTCGGTGAACATGACAATCCGGCTGGGTGAGCAGCTTCAAACCACCGAGTTCACCCTGGCCGATCGCAGCCGAATGACCTATCCGGTGCTGCTGGGTCGAGCTTTCCTGATGGATCTCTACATGGTTGATGTTTCACAGTCCTACCTGCATGGAAAATCCCCCGCACCATGAGCGTTGCATCGGGCAATCGAAGACTGTTTTCCCTGGTCGCCTTGGTGACACTGCTGCTGGGTGTGGGCATGGGGATGTCCTACTACCGCCATGTGACACTGGATGTTCCGTGGTTCCCGGGCCAGGAAAAATTCATTTGGACCATCGAAGCGTCAGTGACTTTCCAGGGCGACGGTGGCCCTGCCAAAGTCACCCTGGGCCGGCCGGTTAGCCAGCAAGGCTTTGCGGTGCTTGACGAAAGCGGCGCGTCGCCGGGCTATGGCCTGGCATTCATGGATGAACCCGACCAACCCAAAGCCCAGTGGACTACCCGGGAGGCCAACGGCGCTCAAAAGCTTTATTACCGGGCCGAAATACTGCAGCGAGACCCCAAGGCAGGAGACTACCCGGCCGTACCGCCACCGCCGCTCACAGCGCCGGTCTGGGAACAGCCTTATGCCACCGCGGTGAACGCGATTTTAGACCTGGCCTACCGCCAGTCATCAGACCCCTTCACCATGGCACGGCAGCTGGTGGCCCAGTTCCGCGCTGCGGAAAGAGCTCAGGATGTGCAGCTATTGCTGAACGGGGTGGGCGAGGCCAACATCCCGGGGCTGCTGGCTGACATGCTGCAAAGCCGTGGCGTGCCGGCGGCGGTGGTCTATGGTCTGGCCCTTGAAGACGGTCGGCGCAGGCAGACGCTGATTCCGCTGCTGCGGGTTTGGTCTGAGCTGGACAGTGAGGTGTTTCAACTGCGCGCTGACAGTGAAGATGCCAATCGCCCGATGCTGCTTTGGCAGCGATCCCGGGGATTTTCTTTGGAGGTTGTCGGAGGAACCGGATCGGACTTAAGTTTCTCCATGATTCGCTCTGAGCTGACCAACTACGGGCAACTGGCCGCCGAAATGGGAAAAGCCAACGACTGGCTGGGCTTTTCCATCCACGCCCTGCCCATCGAAGAACAGGCCATGTTCAAGACCATCTTACTGCTACCGGTGGGTGCACTGGTGGTCTGCCTGCTGAGAATATTGGTGGGGCTTAGAACCTCCGGCACCTTTATGCCGGTGCTCATTGCGCTGGCCTTCATTGAGACCAGCCTGGTGACCGGGCTGGTGGGATTTTTGCTGGTGGTGGCAGTGGGGCTGACCATACGCAGCTATATGTCACACCTGAACTTGCTGCTGGTTGCCAGGATATCGGCGGTCATCATTACGGTGATCGCCATCATTGGGCTGTTCAGCGTCTTCAGCTATGAAGTGGGATTGACGGAGGGTTTGAAAATCACCTTTTTCCCCATGATCATTCTTTCCTGGACCGTGGAACGCATGTCGATCCTGTGGGAGGAAGAGGGCTGGAAAGAAGTGGCGGTGCAGGGATCGGGCAGCCTGATCACCGCTGTGCTGGCCTATCTGGCGATGACCAGCCCGTTGATTCGTCACTTAAGTTTCAACTTTATTGGTCTACAGCTGGTGATCCTGGCCCTCATTATTTTGCTGGGCAACTACAGCGGCTATCGCCTGTTTGAGCTGCGAAGATTTCGGGCTCTGGTCAATTCCAACAACAGCGGCGCCAGCTGATCGTGGGCATTTTCAGCAATTTCCTGGCATCGCCCCGCAGTCTGCGCGAGTTCGGCATCGTGGGAATGAATCGGCGAAATATTGAGCTGATCGCCCGCTATAACTCGCGCAAGCTGTACCCCCTGGTGGACAACAAATTAAAAACCAAACTACTGGCGCAGCAGCACGGTATTCCAGTGCCGGGCCTGATCCACGCCATCAAGACCCAATACGGCGTGCGAGAGCTGCCGAACGTGCTGGCTGGCAAAGCGGGATTTGCGGTCAAGCCCGCCAAGGGCAGCGGCGGCAAGGGGATTTTAGTTATCACCTCACGGCGGCCCGGTGAGTTCATCAAACCCAGCGGAGCCAGTCTAAGGCTGCGCGATATTGGTCATCATGTGACCAACATCCTGTCCGGTCTGTTCAGTTTGGGCGGCAGTCCGGACGTGGCGGTGATTGAAGAACTGATCCTGCCCGACCCCCTGTACGACGATCTTTCAGTTGAGGGCGTACCGGATATCAGAATCATCGTTTATCGGGGCATTCCCATCATGGCGATGATGCGCCTTTCCACTCGGGCATCCGACGGCAAGGCGAATCTGCACCAGGGCGCGGTGGGTGTGGGTATCTGCATCCGAACCGGGCGCTCGGTTAAGGCGGTGCAGTTCAGCGGCATGGTGACCAACCATCCCGATTCCAACGCAGATCTGCGCACCATAGAAATCCCCGACTGGCCCAATATGCTGAACCTGGCGGCCCGCTGTGCAGACGCCACTGGGCTTGGCTATCTGGGCGCCGACATTGTGCTGGATATTGAAAAAGGTCCGCTGCTACTGGAACTCAATGCAAGACCCGGCCTGGCGATTCAGATTGCCAACGGTGCTGGCCTTGCGACCCGGGTAGACGCAGTGGATGCGCTGCCTGCCGCCGCGTTGTCCGAATCGCCGGCCCAGCGGGTGGCAAGAGCCCAGGCCTTGTTCGTGGCGCCCAACCTGCTTTGACTCAAGCTTTGCCGGTGGGTTTGTGCTCATCCCCCACCGTTAACCTGGCCCGCTCCCGGCGCAACAGCTCCGCTTTGCGTTCAACCCCCCAGCGATAGCCGGACAGCCCGCCATCGGCGCGAACCACACGATGACAGGGTATGGCCACCGCCAGCGGATTGGCAGCACAGGCTGTTGCAACGGCTCTGGCCGCGGTGGGCCTGCCAATACTCTGACCAACCTGGGCATAGCTTCGGATCTCAGCCGGAGGAATCTGCGTCAGGGCCTGCCAAACCTGCTGCTGGAAAGCCGTTCCCTGGATATCCAGGGGCAGGCTGTCCAGGGGCCGGCCCTGCTCCACCAGCCCAATCACCTGGGCTGTTGCCTGCTCAAAGCTGGCGTCTGCGCCCACCAGCTGGGCCTTTGGAAATCGGCCCTGCAGGTCATCCAGCAGCCGCTGTGGGTCGTCGCCAAGACTGATGGCGCAAACACCACGCTCGGTGGCGGCAACCAAGATACTGCCCAGGGAGCACTCGCCAACGGCAAATCTGATCTGAACCCCTGGCCCTCCGGCACGGTAGTCGGCGGGTTTCATGCCCAGGGTCAGGTCAGCGGTGGCGTAAAAGCGGGCTCCGGAGTTATAGCCAGACTCATAGGCCGCCTCGGTGACCGTGTCAGCGGCGGGCAGCAGTTGCCGCACCCGACGCTGGCGTTGGGCCTCCCAGTACGCTTTGGGGGAGATACCCAGGGCCCGCTTAAACAGACGTTGAAAATGAAACCGGCTGAGGCTGGCGGTATCTGCCATCTGCTCCAGCGACGGCATCTCAGTGGCAGCCTCTATCATCCGGCAAACGCCAGCCACAGCCCGCTGTTGGCGGGGCGTTAGAGGCTTTTTTGGATTCACAACATCGGACACGATCAGGCACTCCGTGATTTGAGCGACATGGTATTCGTGGCGAGGGCAGCTGACACCTTGATTGTTGCTGTGTTGGAAAAAAAGCGCCTGCACGAGAAAGGGGTGTTGCATCTCGTGCAGGCGTCCAGAAGTACACAGAGCGCGGGGGAGGCAATCCCGGCGCTTTGCAGGACTGAAACCTGGCCATCGACCTGCAGAAGAAAAACATCCCTGTTGTCGCGGCGAATCCGTTCGTCCCTATGGCGCGTTAGCGCCAGTGGAATTAGATTCGTTGAAAATCCGAAGGGAAAATGTGACCCAAATCACCAAAGGTACGGCTGTGACCCTGTGTTGACTTTTGTTGACACAAATTCAGCATCGGCCGGGGACCTGGAACCCGGAAACGGCAGGCAGTGACTTTAGATACTGGTCTGAAAGTGCTTTCGGGCTTAAATTCCGGTCAACAACCACTGACTCATCCCAGCCAGCCCACGCAAAGACTTCGCCGCGGGCTGGATGGAATGGGTCGGAAGCTACCTAACTATTGGTCTAAGTATTGGCCCAAGTATTGGAGACCACCATGTACACAAACCTTCCCAAGACTCGCCTGCTGCTTTTTTTAGTGCTGCTAACCTCAAGTCTGTGCCTGCAGGCAGCGGGACTACCGGTATTTGAGACGCCGGATCGACGCAATTTGGGGGAAGGAATGCAGGCGCTGAAAAAAGGCTCGGCCATTGATGCCATCAGTAATTTTGAAGATGCCGCTCGCTATGGCAACAAAGATGCCCAGAAGCTGCTGGGGATGATCTACATTCAGGGCTCCGGCGTTGAACGGGACTGGCCCAAAGGCTATGCCTGGCTCAAGCTGGCAGCTACCCATGGCGACAACGAAGCCGTGTCTGCCAGGGACCAGGTACTGGCACAGCTGAAACCGGAAGAATTGCCCCGGGCCAAAAAACAATTTGAGGAAATCAACAAAGAATTCGGCAATCTGGCCGCGATAACCCGCCGGGAAGCCTGGATACGCAAGGAAAAACGCAAGATCACCGGATCCAGAACCGGCAGCTCTTCGGCGGTCCGAATCCAGGTTGCCGATTCCACCGGTTACACCTGGGAGGTGGCCGGCGCCAAGTATTTTGAGCTTCTTGAAGGCAATTACCTGCTGGAATTCCGCCAAAATATGGGTGAGGTGACCTATGGAGAATTGCAGGTGCTGGACACCGACCCCTAGCCCGCATTATTCATGAAGGCCGCTGATGACCTGGCAAATCCCAGCGCTTT
>CAYGPO010000082.1:0-21559 GCA_964351665.1 uncultured Gammaproteobacteria bacterium
TTTGCCAGGTCATCAGCGTCCTTCATGAATAATGCGGGCTAGGAGTCTGCGCCGTCGAAAGTTTCTACGGCGCAGACTCCAGGGAGCGTGCTGCTGACAGGGGGAAACCCGCTGGTTCAGCTTCGTCAACGATTGTGATGGCCCGGTGCTGCAGCTTTTTTCGCTCTGCGGGTTCAGGCAAAGTAGCGTTTTTAGCTGTAGACAGAACGTAGATGCTGCTGGATATCGTTGGCGTACCGGTGGAACTCAGCCTCAAGCTGCCGGCTGAGGAAAAAGCCCTGGTTGAGTCAAATTTCTCAACCTTTGAGCCGCTGCGGCGGGTGCGACCCAAGGTTCAAATTGTGGTGGAGCCCGCCCAGGGCCAGCGCTACCGGGTGAGTTGGAAGGGCACTGAAGACGACATCGCTGAGACCGCCCTTGATGAGCTGATCCACCACGTGGAAACCTTTTTGGTCATGGGCTTGCAGCTTGCCAGGCCTGAACTGCTGTTTCTGCACAGCGCTGTGCTGGAGATTGATGGGGCGGCCATGATGATCTCCGGTGCCTCTGGCAACGGCAAGTCCACACTGTGCTGGGCTTTGACCCACCATGGCATGGGGTACCTCAGTGATGAGCTGGCTCCGGTAGACCTGGCAGAGGCCATTTCGCCCCAGGTATATGCCTATCCCCACTCCTTGAATCTCAAGCGGTGCCCCGGCGGAGATTACGCCATTCCCCCGGCCACCCCCTTTACCGGTTGGACTCACCACATACCGCCCGCTACGCTGAAATCCGGGCTCTGCCGGGGGCCGGTTCCGCTAAAGTGGTTGTTTCTTGTGGAGCACGTTGAAGGTGACCCGGCGATCAGCCCACTGTCTCACGCTGATGCCGCGTTTCGGGTTTATCCAAACATCTTAAACGGGCTTGCCCACGAGGGCGCTGGTCTGGGTGCCTGCAAACAGTTGACCCGGGCAGTGAGCTGTTTTTCCCTGAAATCTGCCGATCTGGCCGAGACATGCCGTCTGGTTCTGGATACCATTACGAAATGAATCCCGAAAAAAGACCCAACCTTGAAACCGAGCTGGTGGACCAGGAACTGATCGTGCTGGATACGGAAAACCAAAAGGTTCACAAGCTCAATGGTACTGCTGCAGCTGTCTTTGAGAGCTGTGACGGTAGTCAGAGCGTGGACGACATTGTGTCCTGGCTGTGTGACACCTTTGATGTGCCCAGAACCCAGGTCGAAGGGGATGTTCGGCAAATTTTGGTCGTTTTTACCGAAAATGGACTGCTGATTAGCCCAGATGAATGACAAAAATTGTCACATTTTGTCCAAAACGACAGATTTTTGGCGCTTTTGACTGGCGAGATCCAGAGTCTTTGTCTATTATTCGCAATGGGGGTCACATGTTAGAGGATGAGAAAGTGACAAATCAGGTTTCCCGAAGGGACTTTCTGAAGAAAACTGGTTATACCGCTCCAGTGGTACTGACTCTCGCCGCTACGCCTGCTTTTGCCGCTAACGGCTCAAGTGGTGCTGGTGGTGGAGGCAACCCCACTGATCCATCTGGTGGCACAACCTGCCGATACGAAATCGTTTATGGATGGCGTATTGACTGGCGTCGCTGGCGCCTTGTGCGCGTACCCGTTGGACGTCGGCGCGTTTGTTCGTAATCGACAAGAAGTAATAAAAACCGGTCTTCGGACCGGTTTTTTTTTGTCTAAAGCTATTATTCTCAGCCATCATCCATAGCCATCATCCATAGACAGGACGTTTTCTGTTAATCCGGCGTTGATGGCGTGTTGGCAACTATGGCGGCCAATTGGCTGGTTCCTGTGTTGGTCAGTGAAATGGGCTGGCCTGACTCAATGGCTGCCCACCTGCCTCCTTCACCACCGCCAGCCGTCCCTGTAAATTCCCCCTGTCCCCGGACAATGCTAACGACGGTGGTTCCATTCTGGGCTTCCAGCTCGGCGCATTGTCCCACTTCCACCGTGATCCGCATCACCGATTCTCCCTCAGCCGACCATAGCTGGCTGGATTGTCCCCAGGGGTGCCATTGGGTTGTTGGGGTCTGGGTGAGCAAACTGCCACGTCGGTTTAGCTCGTCTACCACGGCTTTAACTGACTGGGTAGCAGACCGCTCACTGACCAGCAGCGCATCGGGGGTATCGACGATGACCAGGTTACTTAGGCCTATCGCTGCCACGGTTCGGCTGTCGCTTTGCACAAAAACGTTTTGGCAGTTCACAAAAATGGCCTCACCCTGTGCGTGGTTGTCCGGATCATGGCCCTGGGTGCTGCGCTGCAGATCGGCAATGGCTTCCCAGGAGCCCACATCATTCCAGTCAAATTCCCCCGCCACGGTGACAACGTTGTCCGCTTTTTCGAAAACCGCGTAGTCCACCGAAATCGACGGCATTTGGGAAAAGGTGTCCGGATCAAAGCCCACCTCATCGCCTGCCGCATGGGTTTGTTCCAGGCAGGCCACCGTCGACTGATAAAGTTGCGGCGCGTAGGCCCGAGCGGCTCCATCAAAGCCTGCTGGGGTGAAACAAAACATGCCGGAGTTCCACAGGTACTGGCCCGACTCAAGATAGGCGGTGGCGGTGGCCAGGTCCGGTTTTTCGACAAATTTCTCAACCTCAAACCCCGGGCCGCAGATGGCGCCAGATTTAATATAGCCATAACCGGTTTCAGGGCGAGTTGGCCGAATCCCAAAGGTGACTAGCTTGTTAGCGCTGGCCAGGGCTGCCGCCTGGGCAGCACAATTCATAAAGGCGTCAAGGTCAGTGATCAGATGGTCTGAGGGTAAAACCATCAGGCGCGCCTCGGGCCCCATTTCCCTGCCGGCCCAGGCTGCCGCCATGGCGATGGCCGGGGCGGTGTTCCTGGCCTCAGGCTCTAACAGGTAATAGTGCTGACAACGGCCATCCCCCGCATTTTCGTAGCAGCGTCTGGCCAGC
The DNA here is from genome assembly GCA_964351665.1 of uncultured Gammaproteobacteria bacterium. Lineage (GTDB taxonomy): Bacteria > Pseudomonadota > Gammaproteobacteria > Xanthomonadales > SZUA-38 > JANQOZ01. The sequence goes on from CAYGPO010000082.1 coordinate 2,947, forward strand.
TGTGCGTAGTGGGGGTTGGTTACTGTCAGAATCGGCCCGCCGCTGGCCAGTGCCTGGGCCCGAAACAGGGTTTTTTCCAACAGTGTCTCGCCGTCAGCCAGGGTCATGAACGGTTTGGGGAACGCTTTCCTGGACACGGGCCACAGCCGGGTTCCAGCGCCACCAGCGAGAATAACGGGAATGATCGGGTAGGTGTCTGGCATGGTGACCCTTTCGTTGACAGTTAGAGATTCAGATCCGGCAGAAACGCCTGCAGCTGCTGCTCCCAGGTCGGAATTTCAAGCCCGAAGGTAGTGCTGAAGCGGCTGTTGTCCAACACCGAGTAGGCGGGCCGCTTGGCTGCGGTGGGAAACGCCGAGGAGTCAACCGACTCAGGCACGCTTAGATTGGCCTGGTCCTGGTGTTGTCGGAGCCAGTTGAGAAAGGTGTTGGCAAACCCATGCCAGCTGACCGGTTCGCCGTCAGCGGACAGGTGATAGATGCCGCTGGGGCATTGCTCGTCTTGCAGCCCATGACATTGGCCAAGGGCAGCGGCACTGAGCTGGGCAATGTTAAAGGCGCACACCGGCCTGCCAATCTGGTCAGAGACAATGTTCAGAGGTTTGCCTTGCAGCGCCAGGCGGCTGATGGTCTTAACAAAATTGCTGCCGTGTCGCCCGTAAACCCAGGCGGTACGAAAAATCAGGTGCCGACAGCCGCTGCGGGTGATAGCCACTTCGCCGGCAAGTTTACTGCTGCCATAGACGCTGATAGGGCAGGTGGCATCAGTCTCGGTGTAGGGTCGCGTTGCGGTGCCGTCAAACACGTAGTCGGTGGAGTAGTGGGTCAGCAGGGCGCTGTGCGCCGCGCAGTAGCCCGCCAGCTGTGCCGGTAAATCCCGATTCAGCCGGTAGGCCTGGTCGGGTTCAGTCTCGGCCCGGTCCACGGCGGTGTAGGCGCTGGCGTTGACAATATACTGTGGCCTGACGGTTTCAAGTAAGCCGGCGACCTGAGTCTCATCTGACAGGTCGCAGGGTAGATCTCCAGCCAGCCGACTGGAGCTGATGACCTTGGCAAAGCTTTGCAGGGTCAGGCCTAATTCCCTGCCCAGCTGTCCTCCTGCGCCGATCAGCAGCGCGGTGGGTTGGTCAGCACTCATTGAGCGCCTGCCAGTTGGGTTGCCGCGGCGAAGGGGGTGATCTTAGCCTGCTGAACGTCCGCCTCCAGCTGCCGGCGAAGCTGCTGGGCCTTGGGGCCCGACATCAGCCTTTGTTGCAAAATCTCTGTCACCAGCCTGTCCATCCAGACCACCGCCTGGCGCTGACGGGCCTGTTCCAGACTGCCGTCTTCAAGGGACTCCCGTTGAAAGGTCTGAACGGTTTCCCAAAGGGTATCGATGTGTTCGTTCTCCAGCGCCGAGCAGGTGATGACCCGGGGCGCCCAGGGCCCATTTTGCCGCAGCAAACTCAACGCGCCCTGGTAACGATTTTTAGCCTGGGCAGCCTGATCTCTGTGCTCTCCATCAGCCTTGTTGATCACCAGCAGATGGGCCAACTCCAAGATGCCCCGCTTGATGCCCTGCAGCTCATCACCGGCGTTGGGCAGCAGCAGCACCATGAATAGGTCTACCATGGCCGCCACATCAAATTCCGATTGCCCGACGCCAACGGTTTCAATCATTACAACGTCAAAGCCAGCGGCCTCACAAAGGAGCAGACTTTCCCGGGTTCGAAGGGCCACCCCGCCCAGGGCGCCGGCGGCGGGTGAGGGGCGAATAAAGGCGTTGGGCTGCCGGGCCAAATCCGACATCCGAGTTTTGTCGCCCAGGATCGATCCGCCGGCAATGGGTGAGCTAGGGTCTATGGCCAGCACCGCCAGTTTTTTACCTTCAGACAGAACTTGTTGGCCGAAATTTTCAATAAACGTACTCTTGCCCACCCCCGGTGAGCCGGACACGCCGATGCGCAGGGCCTTGCCGGTTTCAGGAAGCACCTTATTAAGCAGTTCCTGAGCCGGGCTGCGGTGTTTTTCGGCCCGACTTTCTACCAGAGTGATGGCCTTGGCCAGGGTGCGTCGGTCACCCTTAAGGAGTCTGGCAAGGTCAATGTCCGATGGCGCTGGGGGCATCAGCTGGTGGACAAAATAGCGCTGAGTACTTCCCGGGCAGCGGTGGGAATATGGGTTCCAGGGCCAAAAATTCCGGAGACCCCGGCACTGCGCAAAAACTCATAATCCTGTTTGGGTATGACCCCGCCAGCGATTACCACTATGTCGTTGGCGCCCTGGGCCCGCAGCGCTTCTACCAGCTGCGGCACCAGGGTTTTGTGGCCAGCGGCCAATGTGGATGCGCCTACCACGTGCACGTCGTTTTCAATCGCTTGTCGGGCCACCTCCTGGGGGGTGGAAAACATGGGTGACAGGTCAATATCAAAACCAATATCGGCGAATGCCGTTGCAATGACTTTGGCACCCCGGTCGTGGCCGTCCTGGCCCATTTTGCACACCAGCATACGGGGCCGGCGACCGTGACTCTGTTCAAAGTCCTCCACCTCGTGAACGATCTGATGCCATTCAGCGTCGTCCTGATAGGCTGCCCCGTAAACTCCTGAAACGGTTTGTGAGTCTGCCTTGTAGCGCCCATAAACGGTTTCCAGGGCGTCGGAAATCTCTCCCACCGTGGCCCGGGCACGGGCTGCGTCTATGGCCAGGGCCAGCAGGTTGGCGTCGCTTTGGGCCCCGGCGGTTAAAGCCGCAAGGGCCGCCGCGACGGCGTCAGCATCTCGGCTTTGGCGAATTTGGTCTAGTCGCTGAATCTGGGATTTGCGCACCGACTCGTTGTCGATATCGAGAATTTCCATCTCGTCGTTACTGTCATTTTGGTACTTGTTGACCCCTACAATCACGTCTTCGCCGCGATCGATACGGGCCTGCTTGGCCGCAGCTGAAGCCTCAATGCGCAGTTTCGGCAAGCCGCTTTCTATGGCCTTAGCCATACCGCCTTTTTGTTCCACTTCCGCCATCAAGGTACGGGCCCGATCGGCGATCTGCGCGGTCAGGGTCTCCATCATGTAGGAGCCGCCCCAGGGGTCTACCACGTTGGTGATGCCGGTTTCTTCCTGAATCACCAGTTGGGTATTGCGGGCGATGCGCGCGGAGAATTCCGTGGGCAGCGCGATGGCCTCATCCAGGGCGTTGGTGTGTAGGCTTTGAGTACCCCCAAAGACCGCGGCCATGGCTTCGATGGTGGTGCGCACCACGTTGTTGTAAGGGTCCTGTTCGGTGAGAGACCAGCCTGAAGTCTGACAATGGGTCCGCAGCATTTTCGACTTTGGGTTGGCAGGCTGAAATTCGTCGATGATCTCCGACCACAGCAGCCGCGCGGCGCGCATTTTGGCAATCTCCATATAGAAGTTCATGCCTATGCCCCAGAAAAAACTCAGCCGTGGAGCAAAGCTGTCAATGGCCAGACCCGCATCCAGCGCTGCGCGAACGTACTCACGGCCGTCGGCCAGGGTGTAGGCCAACTCCAGGGCCGCATCAGCGCCGGCTTCCTGGATGTGATAACCGGAAATGGAAATGCTGTTAAACCGAGGCATATTGCTGGCGGAGTAGGCGATGATGTCGCCAACGATCCGCATGCTGGGGCGGGGCGGGTAAATATAGGTATTGCGGACCATGAACTCTTTCAAAATATCGTTCTGGATGGTTCCTGACAGGCTGGCCTGATCCACCCCCTGTTCTTCGGCGGCAACAATAAATGATGCCAGCACCGGCAGTACCGCGCCGTTCATGGTCATGGATACCGACACTTTATCCAGCGGAATGTTGTCAAACAGGATCTTCATGTCTTCAACAGAGTCGATGGCAACCCCGGCTTTGCCCACGTCACCGGTGACCCGTTCGTGGTCCGAGTCGTAACCTCGGTGGGTGGCAAGGTCGAAGGCCACGGACACCCCCTGGCCGCCGGCGGCCAGAGCTTTGCGGTAAAACGCGTTGGATTCCTCAGCGGTGGAAAACCCAGCGTATTGTCTGATGGTCCAAGGGCGCCCAGCGTACATGGTCGCCTGGGGGCCTCGAATAAAGGGTTCAAACCCGGGCAAGGTATCGGTTAGCGGATTGTCGGCCAGGTCCTGGGCGCTATACAGCGGGCGCACCGTGATGCCTTCCGGAGTATTGACGTTGAGATCGTCCAGGCTGCGATCAGAGCGGGCCAGCTGTTTGCTGGCCAGCTCGCGCCATTGCTCAAGGGTTGAGGCCGGCGCGCTGTATTTGTTGTCAGTCATGTTGGCTGGAAGGCTCTGAGGGTTGATTGATTTCCACCAACACCCCGTCGCAGGATTTTGGATGAATGAAAATGACTCGGCTGCCGTGGGCTCCCGCAGCCGGCTCCTCTGACAGGAACTGATAGCCACGTTGCCGCAGCCTGGCAACGTCCGCATCGATGTCGTCACTGCGAAAACACAGGTGGTGCAATCCGCCCGGGCGCTTTTCCAAAAATTTGGCAATGGGCCCTGCGCCATTGAGGGGATGGACCAGTTCGATGGAGGTCGGTGGTAGCGGGAAAAAAGCCGTTGAGGTTTGCGCGTCAGTCACCTCTTCGGTGCCCGACAGCGTCAGTCCAAAGTCTTCAGCAAAGCGCTGGATTGCCCGCTCCAGATCGGGCACAGCCACAGCAATGTGGTCCAGGGCAGTAATCATGTCCGCTTCCTTAAATGGGGTAAAAAACAAATGATACTGGATTGCTCCAAGCTGCGGGAGTTGATCCACCCCGATAGCATTGAGGGATGCAGAAAATCGATAGCTGTATGCAGGGTTTAACCCCTCCCAGGCTACCCAGGCCGCAGCTCCATTCGGCATCGTCTGTGGCTGTGCTAGAGATCGAATTTCTCTGGTAGTAATGGCCTTAGAGCGCTTGTAGCATAGCGGCAACTATCTAGTGCAGGTGCCTTGATGTCTAACAGTGTGGTCCCCTCGTTGATCAATCCATTGGCGAACGTCGACGTCGAGTCAGACGCGCCCCTTAGCCCCTATGCAACCATGCTTGCCGAAGCCCATGAACTGCGGGCCAAACCCCAGCAGGCAGGTGGAGTGCGCAACGTTAGCCGCCAGCATCTGAAAAACCGGATGACGGTGTGGGAACGACTGTCGGTGCTCAGCGACACCCCGCCGACCATTTTGTACCAGAACTGGGGACCTAACCTTGACGGCGCATCGCTGGTTACCGCGATCATCACCGTTGACGGCCGAGACGTGGCGCTATACGCCCACGATTTCACGGTCAGAGCCGGCTCAATGGACGCCACCAACGGAAGAAAACTGGCGCGGCTTTATGAGCTGGCTGCAAAGCGAGGCATTCCTCTGGTGGGGCTGAACGACAGCGCCGGCGCCTACGTACCAGCGGGAGTAGGCGGGCTGGACGGCTATGCGGAAGCGTTCACCGCCCTGCGCAAGCTAAGCGGAGTGGTGCCCAGCATCATGTGTATGTTTGGTTTTAACGCCGGTGGCGGCTCTTATCTGCCGCGCCAGGGCAGCTTTGTTATTCAGCCCAACAACTCGTTTTTTGGCCTCACCGGCGTTGGTGTGGTGAAAGAAGTGCTGGGTGAAGATGTCACCCCGGATCAGCTTGGCGGACCGGCTGTGCATGGCGCTTCCGGGGTCGCTGATCTGACCACCCCTGACGAGGTCGGCGCACTCAAGCTGGTCCGGCGCCTGCTGTCCTACCTGCCGGGCAACAACCATGAAAGCCCCCCGTTTCGAAAAACTTCCGACCCGCTGGATCGACCTACGCCAGAAATCGACGTGTTATTTGAGCGCACCTTTGCCTCCCCGGCTGGGCTCAACACGCCCTTTGATATCCGCATCGTGATCCAGCAGATCTGTGATCACGGCGACTACTTCGAACTGCAGCCTGACCGTGCCGGCAACATGACCACGGCCCTGGGTCGCCTGGGGGGGCATGTGGTGGGTTTTGTTGCCAACAACAGCGCCGTTTCAACCGGCTTCATCGACGTTGACTCTGCGCTGAAGAGTGCCCGCTTCATTCGTTTTTGCAACCTGTACAACATTCCGGTGATTTTCATGGAAGACACCCCCGGCTTCCTGCCAGGCACCGAGCAGGAGGAGCGCGGGGTTGTGCAGGCGGGCAGGGCAATGCTCGACGCGATTGTTGACCTGCGCACCCCCCGAATTTTGCTGCTGGTTCGTAATGCCTTCGGCGGGGCTTATGCGTCGTTTAACAACTATCCCACCGGCGCTGACTACGTCTTTGCGCTGCCTTCCACCCGGGTTGCGGTGATGGGGCCGGCGGGCCGGGAGTTTGTCTATAAAAAGGAGCTGCAGGAGCTCCGCGCCCAGCGCCAGCAGAAAACCCGCGAGCACAGTGACAAGCTGATGGCAGACGGGATCAGCACGGACGAGGCGCAAGCCCAGGCCAAAGCCTTGGCTGACCAGTGGTTTGCTGAACAGGACGCAATCCTGGTGGAACGCTATGAAAAAGCCCTGATGAACCCGCGCGAAGCATTGAGCCTGGGTTCAGTTTCTCAGATTGTGATGCCGTCTGAGCTTCGCAGCCTGCTTGGCAGCACCATCGATTTCTGCCTCCGTCACTACCAGCCTGAACCGCTCAGCGGCGTCCAGAGGGAGTTCCATTGATGTCTGCCACCTACACCCGTAACCCCCAGGTCTTTGAAGAACGCCGTCGCAGTCGAGGCAGTTCTGACTTTGAACGCAGCTTTTCCTGCGAACACATTAAGCCGCTGATCATCTGCCGCGGTCCGGTGCGCAAAGAGGCGATGGATATCTTCCGCCAGATGGGCATTGAACACTTCGGCATGCTGCTGTCAGAAAAAGACTCCATCGCCTTTCCCCGGGCCCTGGCGCCTGAACTGCGGGAGCTGAAAGATCAATCCCGCATTCATCGATTGCCCGACTACAGCGGATCGGACCAGGCGGAACGGGAACAGCGGATCGCCCAGATCATTGGGATCGCCAAACAGGGTGGCTACAACGCCATATTCGCCGGCTACGGCTTTATGGCGGAAGAAGAAATTCTGGTGCGGGCGATTGAAGAGGCGGGACTGACCTTTATCGGGCCCTGCAGTCGCACGGTTCGAGATGCCGGCCGCAAGGACGTGGCGAAGCGAACGGCGCTTGCCTGTGATATCAGCGTTACCCCCGGCGTGGATAACGTCAGCGCCCTGGCGCTACTGCGCAAACATGCAACGGTTGAGGCCTTGCTGGCGCTGGCCGAAAGCCATGGTTTCCAGCTGCCTGACAGCATTCCCGAGGGCCCCACGTTACTGGCTGAAGTGCTGCTGGATGCCTCCTACAAGGGAAAAATTGAGCTGATCAGCGTCGATGAGCTGTGCGAAGAAATCCGCCGCCAGGTGGCCAGTCTGTTTGAAAAATTCCCCGATCGAAGGCTGCGCCTGAAGGCTATTGGCGGCGGCGGCGGCAAGGGTCAGCGTTTGCTGGAATCTCCCAGCAGTTTCAGCGGGCAAACCCCCGAGGCCTGCATAGCCATGGCCGCGGCCCAGGCGCCGGAAAAAGCCCGGGAGATTTTTTCCGAGGTTAAGGCCACGGGACCTGGCGACAACAAAAATCTGCTGATAGAGCTGAACATTGACAGTAACCGGCACCAGGAGGTGCAGCTGTTGGGTAACGGTCATTGGTGTATTGCACTGGGGTCGCGGGACTGTTCGCTGCAAATGCATGAACAAAAGCTGCTGGAAATTTCCGTCACCGAACCGTCCCTGGAGCGCGCCATTGAGGCATCCCGTGAGGCCGGCAACGAGGTGCGGGCCGCAGCGCTGGACGATGAACTGGGTCTGCTGAACCGAATGCAGTCGGAGGCTGAACGCTTTGGCGCTGCCACCGGGCTGGACTCGGTGTCCACCTGGGAATGCATCGTGGACGGCAATCACCACTATTTCATGGAGATGAACACCCGGATTCAGGTAGAGCATCGGGTCACTGAGCTCTGTTATGGACTGGAGTTCGCCAACCCGGATTTGCCCGAGGAGACCTTTCAGGTCAACGCCTTGATCGAGGCGATGACGATTATTGCGGCCCACGGACAGCGCCTGCCTAAACCCCGCAGGGTGGTGCGCAATGTTGACTCCATAGAAATGCGTTTGAACGCAACCAACGACGCTTTGGCGCCCCACGCCGGTGGCCTGATTCAGTCCTGGTCTGCGTGTTTGGATAACGAAATTCGCGATGACCAGGGCATCAGCGTCGTTAACCCGGATACCGGTCTGTTCATGCCGTATTACCTGGCCGGTGCTTATGACAGTAATCTGGCCCTGCTGCTGACCGTAGGCGGCTCCCGGCGTGAAACCTGTGAGGCTTTGGCCAACGTCATGCGCCGCGCAAAGTTGCGCGGTCGTGATCTGGAAACTAATCTGGAGTTTCACTACGGCTTGCTGCACTGGCTGCTGGCCAATGACGTCCGAGCCAAGGTGGGCACCCGCTTTGTGCCGCCCTATCTTGTGGCGGTGGCTGATTTGGCTTCTTCCACGGCAGACATTGACCTGGGGCAAGTGTATTCAGCCCTGATCCAGCAGCAGCTGGAGTCGGCCAATGCCGAGCAGCGCGGTGCAGCACTGGCTATTGCTGAGCAAAAACGCACGCTGATTTTACGCCCATTAGAAAAACTGCTGGCAAGCCCTCATGTGTTGTCGGGCTGGATCAGCTTATCCAGTCAGTGGGGTAGTTTCGTCAACGGAGGATGGCAGTGGTCATTAAACCCTCTGGAAGTGCTGGATCATCTGTATAGCTTTCTGTCCATGGACAGCCAGCCAGGCCAGGCGCCGGCCAATGTCATTTGGGATCACGATGAACAGCTGCTGCGCCAGGCCTTGGCGTTCTACGCCCAACTGGGAGAAAAACTCCAGGTGGCAGATTTTGCCTCGCTGAAAGACGCGGTGGCAGAAGAAAAATCATCCGAGGACAGGCTTCCCTGGGCGCAGGTTCGCGGCGCGGATATGGGCTATCAGCTGGGTCTTCAGATCCTCAAGCTGCCCCAGATCCTGGCCCAGGACAGCGGCTTTTACGAACTCACCAGCGCTGAAGATCTTAGCGTGCAAATTCCCAGCCGGTTGCAGGATAAAAAAGCTCAGGACGCGGCAAGGTTGGTATTGGCGCCGCCCCCGATGGCCGAAGGTGATCAGATTTTGGCGGAGTCCGGCGGCATGTATTACGCCAGGCAGGCACCTGATCTGCCGGCTTTTGTGCAACCGGGTGACCATTTCAATGCCGGCGATCCCCTGTATGTGATTGAAGTGATGAAAATGTTCAACGTGGTCAGGGCGCGATTTTCAGGCACCGTGGCCAAACTGCTGATTGCCGATGACGGCGTTGTGGTGAAAAAAGGCCAACCGATATTTGATATTGAGCCGGCCCAGGACAATTCTTCAGCGGCGTCCGCGACAGCTACGGATTCGGGTGAGCGATCAATGGCGTTGGCCAAACGGTTGCTGTAGGGAGGGGGGTTCAGACACGGTTCGCAAACCTGAGGCAATGGGATATTATCCCAAGAACCAGTGGCGGCAATGTTTGTTGCCCGGATTTTTCCTTGTCCAAGAGTGGTTTTTAGACTTTTGTTAAAGTTTGTATCGTAGGCTTGGCGTCGAGAAAAGATCCTGTAACACTGTAGTTCGTTGGTTACCGTTTGGGGACGGTGAGGTCCAACGTTTTAAGTAAAGAAGGAATCAGGATGATTAATTCCAGCCGCAGGGCTTTACTGAAAAAGGCCGGGTATGTCGCTCCGGCCATTGTCACTCTGGCAGCAACGCCGGCAATGGCGCAATCCGGTTCGTCCGGTCGCACCATGCCAAGCCAGCCAAATCGGGGCCGACCAGTTCGGCAGCGCCCGCGAGGCTGAGCAGTCGCTGACTAACTGCTGGCCAATTTCTGGCCAGACGTTGGGTGACAGCAGCCGCACCTCCGGGTGCGGCTGGTTTTTTCTTAACTCGCGTAACCCTCCTGCCAAGGTTCTCGCTATCTTGGCCGAAAGAACTCCGATTTGACCTGTAAATCCATCGCCTGTCACCGTGGCTGCCAAGTCCAGGTGGCGATACGTTGCTCACTGCGCTGGCTGTGCACCAACAGTTCGGAAAGGCCAGCCTCCTGTGTCAGCTCTGGGTTCATAGCGGCAACAAGCAGATCACCGGACTGGGGCTCGATGGAGACCTCCTTGTAGCCGATAAATCGTTTCACCGTCGGAAAAAGGCACTTGTAGATACTCTCCTTTGCGCTGAACAAAATAAGCGCCAGTTCTTTGTCGTTGCTGTTTTCAAGCAGGCGCAGCTCCTGATCGGTAAAGAGCATCCGCCAGGTGTCAGACTTAAGCCGGGAGGTCTGCTCAACGTCCAGCCCCAAGCCAGCCACCTGGGACGATGGGGCCAGCCAGGCCAGGGCGCTGACGTTGTCGTGGGAGATGCTGCCCAGCAGATCCTGGGGCCAGCAGGGCTCTCGCTGAGAGCCAACCGGCAAGCTGGCCATGGGCTTTCCAAGGCGCTGGGCGCAGCGTTTAGCCGCCACCCGGCCGGCGGCGAATTCCCGACGGCGTTTGGCCACCGCTTTTTGCAGCGGCTGACGCTCTGCGTGGGTGAGCTCCGTCCAAAGATGGTCCTGCAGATCGCAGCGCTCGGCGCAGGAGCCGGCCACGGTTTGCTCCAGTTGTCCCAGCAGGCGGGCCTCAAACAGGGTTGGAATTGCCGTGGTCATGATAGACGGGCAGGTCAGTGCAATCAGTCAGCAGTGGCGCGGATTGATCTTTTTCCGACAGCTGGGGGGAGTCTATGGGCCAGGCTATGGCGATATCCGGGTCGTTCCAGGCCAGCGAGCGGTCATGCTCCGGCTGATAGACCCGGGTACACTGGTAGCTGAAGATAGCAAAATCCGATAACACGCAAAAGCCGTGGGCAAACCCTTCTGGCACATACAGCTGACGGTGGTTATCGCCGGACAAATGATGGCCCTCCCATTGGCCAAAGGTGGGAGAACCGTGGCGTATGTCCACCGCCACGTCGAACACCTCGCCAGTGAGCACATGGACGAGCTTTCCCTGGGGATTGGGCTGTTGAAAATGCAGACCGCGCAGCACGCCTTGACTGGATTTAGATAAATTGCTCTGGCTGAAAGTGACCGACAAACCTGCCTCAGAGTAACGGGCATGGTTCCAGGTTTCCATGAAAAACCCCCGGTGATCGCCGAACATTTGAGGCTCAAACAACATCACGCCGGGAATCTTAGTGGGTAAGACCTTCATTCTGGTGTCGCCCCGCCGTCTGCCAATCGCTGCAGGTACTGGCCGTAGCCGTTTTTACTCAGTGGCTGTGCCAGGGTTTTCAGATCCGAGGCGGAAATCCAGCCTTTGCTGAAGGCGATTTCTTCCGGACAGCAAATACGCAGTCCCTGGCGTTGCTCCAGGGTTTCGATATAAGTACTGGCCTGAACCAGGGACTCATGAGTGCCTGTATCCAGCCAGGCGTAGCCCCGTCCCATCCGTTCCAAATGAAGTTGGCCCTGCTTAAGGTAGGCCCGGTTCAGATCGGTGATTTCCAGTTCGCCCCGCGGAGAGGGGGCCAGGCTGGCGGCCAGCTCCGGTGCCTGACCGTCGTAAAAGTACAAACCCGTCACAGCATAATTAGAACGGGGCTTTTCAGGCTTTTCTTCAATGCCGGTGACTTTGCCAGCCTGATCAATTTCTGCCACGCCGTAGCGTTCCGGGTCACTCACCCAATAGCCAAAAACCGTTGCGCCAGTGCTGCGTTGGTCGGCTCGATGGAGCATTTCCACCAGCCCATGGCCATAAAAAATATTGTCACCCAGCACCAGGCATGAATCGCGGCCGTCAACAAACTCGGCGCCAATCAGGTATGCCTGGGCCAGGCCGCCTGGGTCCGGCTGAATGGCGTAGCTGATGGAAAGACCCCAGGCCGAGCCATCCCCCAGCAGGGCCTGAAACTGGGCCTGGTCGGTGGGGGTGGTGATAATCAGGATCTCCCGGATGCCTGCCAACATCAGCACGCTTAAGGGATAGTAGATCATCGGCTTGTCGTAAATCGGCAGCAGCTGTTTGCTCACCACCCGTGTGACCGGATACAGGCGAGTGCCGCTGCCGCCGGCCAGAATGATTCCCCGGCGACTCATCGCTCATCCCCCGCAGTGAGGCCAAGGCGCTGGCCCTTCATCGCTCATCCCCCGCAGTGAGGCCAAGGCGCTGGCCCTGGTAGCTGCCATCTTGAATATTGCTGATCCACTGTTGATTGTTCAGATACCAATCAACCGTAGTGCTGATGCCCTGGGCGAAGGTCAGCTGGGGTTGCCAGCCCAGGGTGTTTTTCAGTTTGCTGGCATCGATGGCGTAGCGGCGATCGTGTCCGGGTCTATCCTTGACGAAGGTAATCTGATCTCGGTACCGCGAGTCTTTAAGCGGCCTGCGCTGATCCAGTTCCGCGCAGATGGTTTCAACCACATCAATATTGGTCATTTCGGCATCCCCTCCCACGTTGTATACCTGGCCGGGCTGGCCGTCCTCCAGCACCCGTAAAATGGCTGCACAGTGGTCTGACACGTGCAGCCAGTCTCGAACGTTCTGACCGTCGCCATAGATCGGCAGTGGTTCACCAGCCAGGGCTTTGCTGATAATCAGCGGTATTAATTTTTCCGGAAACTGAAAGGGTCCGTAATTGTTCGAGCAGTTGGTGGTGAGCACCGGCAGGCCGTAGGTGTGGTGGAACGCTCTTACCAGGTGATCTGATGCGGCCTTGGACGCTGAGTAAGGGGAATTGGGTGCATAGGGGGTGGTTTCTGTAAATTTGCCGGTATCTCCCAAAGAGCCGTAGACCTCATCGGTGGAGACATGCAGAAATCGAAAGTCCTGCTGCTGTTGAGGTTTTAGTCCCTGCCAGTATTTTAAGGTGCTTTCCAGCAGCGCCAGGGTCCCCACCACGTTGGTCTGGACAAAGGCTGCGGGTCCGTCAATGGAGCGGTCAACATGGCTTTCCGCTGCAAAGTTGATCACCGCAGCAGGTTTCACACCGTTCAGCAAGCCGGACACCAGTTCACTGTTGCCAATATCGCCATGTACAAACTGGTGGCTATCAAGGCCCATTACCGGTTCCAGGGTTTGCAGATTTCCGGCATAGGTCAGGGCGTCCAGATTAATAACCTGGGTGCCACCCCTGCCGATTGTGTCCAGCACAAAATTACCGCCAATGAAGCCGGCGCCGCCAGTGACCAGCCATGCTGAACTGTTCATTGCTTTTCCTTAGATTGCCCTGGTTTTAGGCGTTAATGTCGTTGGTTTCCGTCCATCGCCATACCTCTCCAGGCATGACCAGGCAGCGAACCTGACCTCAGTAGACTCTCAGTGATCCGGTCTCAGAACGGGATATCGTCGTCGAAATCGTCCACCGGCGGCGCTGAGGGCGACTGGCCGCCGCCCTGGCCACCCTGGGGGCCAGCGCCGCCGGACGGGGCTCGCTGGGGTCGCCCAGACCCGGCTCCGCCTTCAAACGGGGCACTGCCACCGCCGCGGCTGTCCAGCATCTGCATCTCTTCAGCAACGATTTCTGTGGTCCAGCGGTCCTGGCCCTGCTTATCCTGCCATTTACGGGTCTGCAGCCGTCCTTCCAGGTAGATTTTTGAGCCTTTGCGTAGGTATTCGGCGGCTATTTCACCCAATCGGCCGAACAGGACCGCCCTGTGCCATTCCGTCTCTTCGCGCATTTCGTTGCTTTGCTTGTCACGCCAGCTGCGCGAGGTGGCGACACTGAGATTGCTGATGGCTGCGCCGTTGGCGGTATATCGGGTGTCAGGGTCTGAACCCAGGTTTCCGACCAAAATCACTTTATTTACGCCGCGCGCCATGGTTTTCTCCTTATCTGATGGGCTTTCGCTGGCGAAGGAGTTTAACAGAAAGCGATTAGGGAGCTGTAGGTTCACGCACCGTTTATCCGTGAGTCATCATCGTGTTTGGCCTATAATGGGTGGTCGATTAATGAGTTCTCTCGTGTCCGCAACCGTAAACGATATCAAGACGCCCGCTTCCGGCGACTTCTTTGCCAGCGTAACTGACTTGGTTCGCGACGATATGGCGTCGGTGGATCGGTGCATCCGCAGTGGGCTGCATTCTGATGTGCCGCTGATCAATCAGATCTCTGACTACATCATCGGCGGCGGCGGCAAGCGCCTGCGCCCGGCCCTGCACCTGCTGTGTGCCAAGGCGGTGGGCTATCAGGGCAGTGAGCATGTGACCCTGGCCGCCATTATCGAATTTATTCATACCGCCACCTTGCTCCACGATGATGTGGTGGATGAATCGGAGCTGCGACGCGGGAAAAATACCGCCAACGCCGTCTGGGGTAACGCTGCCAGCGTGCTGGTGGGGGATTTCCTTTACTCCAGAGCCTTCCAGATGATGGTGGAAGTGGATCAGATGGCCGTGATGCGAATCATGTCCGATACCACCAATACCATTGCTGAGGGTGAGGTGATGCAGTTGCTCAATCAGGGCAACCCGGATACCGACGAGGCGCGCTATCTAACGGTGATTCGTTGCAAAACTGCCAAGCTGTTTGAGGCAGCCGCAAGGCTGGCGGCGGTGCTTCAGGGCGCCAGCGATGAGGTGGAGCGGAGTTTGGCCAACTACGGCATGCATTTGGGCCTGGCCTTTCAGCTGGCCGATGACATGCTGGATTATGCGGGCAACACGGCGGAACTGGGCAAGAACCTGGGCGACGATCTGGCTGAAGGCAAGCCGACGTTACCGCTGATACACGTGCTGCGAGAAGGCAATGAGCAGCAGCGGAACCTGGTTCGCAATGCCATTGAGCAAGATGGGCTGCACGATCTTGGACTGGTCATTCAGGCCATCAAAGACACCCGGGCCCTGGATTACACCCGTGACCGCGCCCTGGCTGAAGCGCGGATGGCAAAAGCGTCCCTGGACATCATCGCGCCGGGGCCGGCGAAAGACGGCCTCATTACATTGACTGAGCTGGCGGTATTCCGCCGCAGCTGATCCCAAACCGAACACCAATACCTGCCAGCGAATGACGCTTCCGGAATATGCTCCGGGCCATCGACTGGCAGCGGAGACATATTGTGAGTGACATTCGAAATATCGCCATCATAGCCCACGTTGATCACGGCAAAACAACCCTGGTTGATCAACTGCTGCGCCAGTCAGGAACCCTTGATGCCCGGGCTGACCTGGTGGAAAGGGTCATGGACTCCAACGATCTGGAGCGCGAGCGTGGCATTACCATCTTATCCAAGAACACCGCTGTGGACTGGCGAGAGTTTCGCATCAACATTGTTGACACCCCGGGTCATGCGGATTTTGGCGGCGAAGTGGAGCGGGTTTTGTCCATGGTTGATAGCGTCCTGCTGCTGGTGGACGCGGTGGAAGGGCCCATGCCCCAAACCCGCTTTGTAACCCAGAAAGCCTTTGCTTTGGGCCTGAAACCCATTGTGGTAATTAATAAGATGGACCGTCCCGGAGCCCGCCCATCCTGGGTGCTGGATCAGACCTTTGACCTGTTTGACCGCCTGGGCGCAACCGAAGAACAGCTGGATTTCACCACCGTTTACGCCTCGGCCATGCAGGGACGGGCGGGTCTGGAGCCGGACACCATGGAGGACACCCTGGAACCCCTGTTTCAGGTGATAGCCGATCAGGTGCCGCCGCCGGAAGTGGATCCGGATGGACCGTTCCAGATGCAGATCATTACCCTTGACTACTCCTCCTACGTTGGGGTGATCGGGATTGGGCGAATCTCTCGTGGCACGGTCAAAACCAACACCCCCATCACCGTCATGTCACCGGACCGCCCCCAGCGCAACGCCCGGGTGCTCCAGGTACTGGGAATGAAAGGCCTGGTTAGGGTAGAGGTACCCGAGGCCAGCGCCGGCGACATTGTGGCCATTTCCGGGGTAGAGGGGCTGGGTATTTCTGAAACCCTGTGTGATCGTCAACATCTGGACCCATTGCCCCAGCTGACCGTGGACGAACCCACCATCAGCATGTCATTCAGGGTTAACTCCTCACCCTTTGCCGGTCGCGATGGCAAATACCTGACTTCGCGCCAGATACGCGAGCGACTGATGCGCGAGTCCAGTCACAACGTGGCGCTGCGGGTGGAAGATACCGCTGACCCGGACGTGTTTCAGGTGTCAGGCCGCGGTGAGCTGCATCTGGCTATTTTGATTGAAACCATGCGCCGGGAAATGTACGAGCTGGCCATTTCCAGGCCCCGGGTGGTGTTGCGCGAAATTGATGGCGTGATCTGCGAGCCCTTTGAGGAGCTGGTGGTGGACCTGGCTGAAAACGGCCAGGGCGCGGTGATGCAGCGGCTGGGTGAGCGTCGCGGCGAACTGCGAAACATTCAGGCCGACGGTGATGGCAGGGTGCGACTGGAATACACCATTCCGTCCCGGGGGCTGATTGGCTTCCAGTCGGAATTTCGCACCCTGACCGCCGGTGAAGGCTTGATGCACCACCGGTTTGAGGATTTTCGGCCGCAAATTGGTGAACGCATTGCGCCGCGCAAGCACGGCGTGCTGATTTCCAACGGCACCGGCAAAGCCCTGGCCTATGCCTTATTTAACCTGCAGGAGCGCGGCCGTCTGATGATCGGCGCCAGCGAAGAGGTGTACGCCGGCCAGGTGATCGGCCAGCACTCTCGTAACAATGATTTGACCGTAAACCCGCTGAAGGGCAAACAGCTGACCAACGTCAGAGCGGCGGGTAAAGACGACGCTCTGCTGCTCACGCCGCCGATTCGGTTTTCCCTGGAGCAGGCCATGGAATACATCGAAGACGACGAGCTGGTGGAAGTGACGCCAACGGCTTTGCGGGTGCGAAAGGCCCTGCTGGGAGAATCTGATCGTAAACGTGCGGGACGCGAAACCAAGGCGGTGGAGGGTTAGCTGCCAGAGACACGCCAGCCACGGCCCCTATGGGCTCTAAGCCTGGGATAAAGGCCCAGGTTCTGAGGCCCCGCCGCCGCTGATCTGCTGCCACCAGCGACGCCACGGGCTGGCTGCGGTGTTGAGTCTTTGTTGCAGGGCTTCAATGCGCTGAGCGCTCTCGTGCCGGCCGCTTTCCAGCAGCTGATCGAAGGCCCCAAACTGAGACCAATGCAGGCTGTGGACTTCCGGAGTAAAGACGAAGTCCGCGGCGGCGGCCTGTTGATGGGCCAGGGTTATCTGGCTCAAATGTTCAGCTCGCATCATCAGACTGTAGACGCTGAGTTTTTCCAGTTTTGGCAGCCGCCGCTGGTTAACCTCGCTGGCGATGACAAAATCCACCTTGCCCCGCAGGGGTTGAACCGGTACCGGCACAAATACGCCGCCGTCGGCGATCACGCTGTCGCCGCTGATTTCGGCTTCCAGCACCCCGGGTATGCTGGCGCTGTTGCACAGGGCGTTGATCAAATCGCCGCTTTGATAAAAAACCGGTTGGCCGGCGTTGAGGTCAGATGCACACACCACCAGCGGCAGCTGCAGTTCGGAAAACTCGCTCACCGGGAGCAGGAACCTTAAGGCGTCCAGCAGCAACTGGCGGGGGATAATGTATTGTCGCAGCAGTGACATATTGACCACCATGTGATCTTTCAGCTGGCGGGAGAACACGCCGCCTTCCTCATCTCGCTCATAGCGCCTGGCCAAACGCTGGGTGCCTAGTTTATTAAATGCGTCACTGGCAAGAAATTCCCGAAAACGGCTTTCAATCCAAAACGGGTCGGGCCGTGCGGCGTACATCGCGGCAACGATAGCGCCCGCCGAGGTGCCTGCAAGGGCATCGATAGCAATACCTTGCTGATGGAGGCTTTGCAGTACCCCAATATGGGCTATGCCTCTGGCGCCGCCTCCTGCCAGGGCCAATCCTGTTTGAAACTTTGCCATCTGTTCAATTCCTGATGTCACCTAGCCCGCATTATTCATGAAGGCCGCTGATGACCTGGCAAATCCCAGCGCTTTCAGGCCCTTGCGTGATCAGCCTAAATGGCGGTGGCTGACAGTGTGTCGCTGTCGGTGTCTCGCCTCATCGGGCGGCCCATCTTGAACCATCGGCCTCAAACCATAGCTAAGGCTATGCTTTTTCGCCCGATAGTCCAATCTGGACTCGCCAGCTGAGCCGAGTCATCCGACCTTCATGAATAATGCGGGCTAGGAGTCTGCCTGCCTTGCGCAATCAATGCATCTGAATTTGCCACCTGCCTGCAACTAACCTGGCGCTTTGCCGGTCTATAATCGGTAAGTTGTTGAAAACAGACCTATGTTCGATTGCCGCTGCCTGATGTTTCAGTGACTTACCGTCATCAACAATATTGGCTCTGGGCCGCAGGCAGACTGTTTGGAATATGACTTTTTCATCACGATCCCAGGCGCAAAATTGATCCAACGCCTTGCCTGACAACCGGACACGTTCTAATCTCTAACTATGACCATTGCGGCACTTTTCAGATTTACCCGATCGACTCCGCTGCTGGCAGCGGCTTTCCTCCTCGGTTTTCTGCCGGCAATTGCTGGCGCCCAGGTTACTGCGGACCCTGGATCTGACCAGGCTACCGCTCAGGCTGCGACCCAGTCCACCGTTCAGTCCACCGTTCAGTCCACC
>CAYGPO010000083.1:0-21166 GCA_964351665.1 uncultured Gammaproteobacteria bacterium
AGCGGTTTCCGGCTCCGAGGCAATGGGCCGGCTGGATTGGGTCCCCTCGAGTTTGGCCACCACCTCGTTAACCCTTGGCAGCAGCGGCGCCAGCTGACGCGCTTTGGACAACAGCAGCTGAGCCTGACTTTGATTGCCATCAACGATGGCCTGTTCAGCCAGGTCGCACAGATGCAGTGCCACCAGTTCCTGGCCAGCCAGCGCCCTGCGGTTGCCCGGTTCAGTGGCTAACACCCGTTCATACAGGACATTGGCATAGTCGCCGGACTCGCCAAACCAGCGTCCAAAGTCACCCGCCTGCTCAGCCTGTGCCAGCCAGCGGTCCACGTCGCTATTGGGCATCAGCGCCAGCAAGCGATCCTGCTGCCACCAGCCGATCCCGCCAGCAGCTGCCACCAGCACCAGCGAGACCAGCCAACCCGAGCCGCCTTTTTTGGGCGTCTGATTAGCCGCTAACTGGCTAGGCTTAAACTGCGGCTGACTGACCGTCCGGTCATAGCTGCTCAGATCGTCCATGGAACCAAGTCTTGGCTCCTGACGCATGCTGCCATCGGGCCTGGGGGTTGCCGACAACGGCCCTGGCGACCGGGATGAAAGGTCATTGGACGGTGCGGTGGGGGTGGGAGCCGCCGGCGTTCTGGACGCGGCGGGGGTAGCCATGGCGCGGGTTTGATCCAGCGCCTGCATGGGCGGCAACTCGGTGCCAACCGGTGGATTGCTGATCCGAGTGACCCGGTCAGAACCCACGCCCGCCACCACCGGCATTTCGCCGCTGAGCAGTCGCTGCTCGAGATTTTGCAGATCCACCAGGGCCTCACCGCCAGACTGATAGCGATCGTCGGGATGTTTGGCCAAAAAGCGTTCCAGCACCGGCTGAATGTGGTTGAGCTTGTCAGTCAGCCTGGGCACAGGTTCGGTGACATGCTGGATTCCTACGGCCACCGAGTCGCTGCCCTCAAAGGGTACCCGGCCCATCAGCATTTCATAAAAAACGATTCCGAGACCGTAAAGATCTGAGCGGCCGTCCAGGTCTTTGCCCCGGGCCTGCTCTGGGCTCATATATTGAGGGGTCCCCACCACGGCCCCGGTTTTGGTCATCTGGGTGGCGGAATTGACCGCCCTGGCGATGCCAAAATCCGTTAGCACAGCGCCGCCGTCTTCCCGAAACAAAATGTTTTCGGGTTTGACGTCCCGGTGGACAAAGCCCTTGCTGTGGGCGTAATGCAGTGCGCTGGCGATTTCTCGCACTACCCGAACGGTGCTCACCAGCTGGATATTATCGCCACAGCGGACCGCCAGATCACCGCCGGACAGGTATTCCATGGCGATATAGTGCTGTTCGTCATAAACTCCCACATCGTGGACTGCTACGATGTGCGGATGATAGAGATTGGCGGCGATTTTGGCCTCGCGCATGAAACGCTCGCTGAAGCTGGTGTCCACCAGCAAGACCCGGGACATGACCTTCAGCGCAACCCGACGCTCCACCGATTCCTGCATCGCCGAATACACCACAGCCATTCCGCCGCGGCCGAGCTCCTGCTCCACGACATAACCTGGGATGTTGACTGAACTACCGGAATCCATAAATTCGTGCTTTCTGTGGCATCCTTGAGACTCGGACCAGTGCCGCAGCCTGAGCCATTATCGATCCATCAAAGGGGCGTGATTTTACGGCAAAACCCCTCCGAAGACCTTATTTTACCGTCAATTTTTGTCAAACTCCGGCTGCTGGCCAGAGCTGGTCTGCAGTGGGGATGGAGGCAATGGCGCCGGCCCGGGTAACCGCCACCGCGCCTGCCAGCACGGCCCGCTCGAGGGCCTGCCGGTTTGTCATTCCTTCAGCCAGCCCCGCGGCAAAATAGCCAACAAAGGTATCCCCTGCAGCGGTAGTATCCACCACCGGGACCTTTGGTGCAGCAACACTGATCTGTTCATCGCCATGAAACAGCCTGACGCCCGCGCTGCCTTTGGTGCAGACAATCCGCAATTCCGGGAATTTTTGGCGCAGGCTCTGGGCCAGGTCCTGCTGGGCTTCGCTGTCCACCGGAGTCTTTGCCAAAGTGCCGGTCAACGCTCTGGTCAAAGCGCTGGCCTCAGTTTCATTCACCACCAGGGTATCGAGTTTATTCAGGGGTAAATCTGCCACCCGCTCTGACATGGGCGCCGGGTTGAGTATGACCGGAATTTGCCGGCGGTGAGCCAGGTCTATGGCCTGGGCCAGCAGATTGCATTCGTTTTGCAGCAGCAAAAAGCCCACCGGCGGTTGTCGATCCAGGGCGGCCTCCAGGTCCTTGAGCTGCATACCCTGGTTGGCACCGCCGTGAACAATAATGGCGTTTTCGCCCCTGTCATCAAGCTGAATCATCGCGTGGCCGCTGGGCTCGTCCACCAAGGTGATCAAATCGGTGTTGACCCCCCGACTGGCCAGAACATCCAGCGCCCAGGCATCAGCCCTGCCCAGCCGGCCCAGATGAGTGACCCGGCCGCCCGCCGCCGCCACCGCCACTGATTGATTGGCGCCCTTACCGCCAAGGCCTGAGCTTAGGCCAGTACAGGCAAGGGTCTGGCCAGGTTCAACCACGCTTGAAACCCGGTACACATGGTCAATATTGATGGATCCAAAATTCAGAATCATAAGGCTCATGGCAGTACCCTCAAGACAGAGAAATGGGAAGCTGGGTAAAACCGCGAAAGCGGGCGCGGCGTCCCCGAATAGCGGGACCTGCCAGAGCGGCCTTCGGGAATCGGGCAATGAACCTGCCCAAAGCCACCCGAGCCTCCAGCCGCGCCAGGTTAACCCCGGCACAAACGTGGGGCCCGCTGGCAAAGGCCAGGTGGTGGTTGGGCGAGCGGGTGATGTCAAACTGGTCAGGGGCCTCAAACTGGGCCGGGTCCCGGTTGGCGGCGCCTATGCACAGGGTGATCTGTGTACCCGCCTCAATTTCGTATCCACTGAGCACGGTATCCCGGGTGCACAGCCGGTTTCCCAGCTGATTAGGACTCTCCATCCGCAGGACCTCCTCGACGGTGGAATCGATAAGCTGGGGTTGGGCAAGCAGCTGCTGGCGGGCCTGGGCATGGGTGAGCAGCAGGGCGATCCCATTGCCCACCAGATTGGTGGTGGTCTCATGGCCTGCGTTGAGAATAAAAATACAGTTGTGCAGCAGTTCAATTTCCGTCAAACCATCCCTGACACCGGTGCCCTGAATCAGCCTCGTCAACACATCAAACTCCGGGTCCAGGGGGGATTTTCGACGCTGTTCAATCAGCATTTTCAGGTAGTCCAGAAACGCCGCCACCGCGGTTTCCGCCGCCTGTTTCATGGCATCGCCGGGACGGGGCTCAAGGGCTGACAGAATCGCCAGGGACCAGTCCTGCAATGGCTCCCGGTGGGATTGGGGTATGTGCATGAGTTCGCAGATGATTTGCACCGGTATCGCCGCCGCAAAGTCGCCGATGGCATCCACCGTGGGCGCCGCTGCTGACTGCTCAGCCAAACCATCGAGCAAGCGATCCACCAGAGCAATCAGGCCAGCCTCGCGCCGGGCTATGGCCTTGGCCGTTAGCGCTCCCTGGATCAGCCGTCTGACCCGGGTATGTAGCGGCGGGTCGTTAAATACCAGACTGGTGGTGTGATGTTCGAAGATCAGCGACTGTCCAAACACCGGCGCAAAAGCCTTGCGCTTATCAGAGCTGAAAGTAGCAGGGTCTTTGTATACCCGTCGCAGGTCGTCAAAGCGGGTCAGCAACAGCCCACCATCGGCCAGCCGATGAATCGGATCCAGCGAGCGCAGCGCCGCGTAGGTGGGGAACGGGTCGTGGTAAAAGGCCTCATCCAGATTACCCAGGTCGAAGCCCTGCAACAGGGCCTGGTCACGCTGCCTGGTGTGTTCGATTTCTAACAAGACCCTTGCTCCGTTTGGTCAACACCGACAACATGTTAGCCCCAGTGGAGCCAGACTAACCAACACGCTCAGCGCTGGTGACGTTGGGCAGATTGTTGAGCCCGGTTAGCAGATTATTCAGGTGTTCAAAGTCTGCCACCCTGACCACCATCCGAATCTCCACCTCGCCCCGGGCGGCATCCACCTGGGAGTTAAAACTCAGCATCTCACTACGCACAGTCGAGGCCAGCTGGCCAATATCTTTCAACAAACCTTTTCGATCGTAGGCCCGCAGCAACACCTCAGCCTGGTATTTGCCTTTGGGGTCGCCACCCCAGGCCACCTCCAACATCCGGGCTGGGTCGGAACGCACCAGCCGGTCGACATTTTTGCAGTCGCGCCGGTGAATGCTGACGCCGCGGCTCTTGGTCACAAAGCCCACAATGGGGTCACCTGGCAGTGGACTGCAGCAGCGGGCAATCACCGTTAGCAGCTGGCCTACGCCCTCAATAATCAGATCATCGTCGGTGCGGGGCTGAACCTGGGGAGAGCGCGCCAGGGGCATGGTCTCAGCGTCGCTGCGGTTTAGGTCTTCCAGCGCAGCAGCCACCTGCCCCACGCTGACCTCACCAATAGCTACGGCAATGTAAAGACTTTCCAAGTCTTTAAAATTAAACCGGCTAACCAGGGGTTGAAGGTCTGTGGCAGGCACTGCCAGACGCTTCAGTTCCTTATCCAGAATTTCCCGACCCTCAGTGAGGTTTCGACCTCGATCTTTCTGCCGAAACCACTGCCGCACCTTGGCCCTTGAGCGTGCGCTGGCCAGGTAACCCAGGCGAGGTACCAGCCAGTCCCGACTGGGGTCTTCGTCTCTGGCGGTGAGGATCTCTACCTGCTCGCCGTTTTTCAACGGGTAGGTTAGCGGCACAATCCGCCCATTCACCTTGGCACCCCGGCAGCGATTGCCCACCGAGGTGTGAACCTGGTAAGCAAAATCCAACACGGTGCAGCCGCGCTGCAGATCCAGAACCTTGCCTTTGGGGGTCAGCACATAGATTCGATCATCGTTGGCATCGTTGACGAACTCATCAAGCATGGCCTGATCGTCACCGCCTTCCAGAAGTTGGCGCATGCCGTTGAGCTTGCGCTGATAGCCAGGGTCATGGGCGCCACCCTCTTTATATCGCCAGTGAGCCGCCACGCCCTTCTCAGCGTGTTCGTGCATGGCCTGGGTGCGGATCTGCACCTCCACGGTCTTGCCATCGGGGCCAAACACCGCGGTATGCAGGGATTGATAGTTGTTACCTTTGGGGTTGGCGATGTAGTCGTCAAACTCCCCGGGTACCGGCCGCCACAGGGAGTGAACAATACCCAAGGCTGAGTAGCACTGGGCCACAGTATCCACCAGCACCCGCACAGCGCGGACGTCATGTAGCTCAGAAAACGCCAGACCCTTGCGCTGCATCTTCCTCCAGATGCTGAATATGTGTTTGGGTCTGCCCACCACGTCGGCCTCGATGCCGGCGCCACCCAATTCGGTTTTTACCTGGTCGATAAAGCGGCGTATATACCGCTCCCGATCCATCCGCCGCTCAGCGAGCAGGCCGGCAATGCGCCGATACAGCTCGGGCTCCAGAAACCTAAAGACCAGATCCTCCAGCTCCCACTTGAGCTGCCAAATACCCAGCCGATTGGCCAGCGGGGCGTGGATGGCCTGAACCAGCAGGGCTACCTTGCGCTGTTTTTCCCTGCCCGCATCGGTCATGCGACGCAGTCGGATCAGCCGTTGAACCAGTACCACCAGCACCACTCTCACGTCCTTGACGATGGCCATTAACAGCCGTCGCAGGCCCTCTTCTGCCCCAGCCGCCGGTTCGAACGCTGCTTCCAGCCGATCGATCTGCAGAATCTGGCGGGTCAGGGCGAAACGCGGCGAGGCGGAGAGTTTTCGGTGGGTGAAGTAATCACAGTAGACCGCCATGCAATAGGGGTCTACCGCCAGGTCATTGAGAATCAACAGCGCTGGAAGCAGCTCTTGCTGGGCTATCTCACTTTGCAGCAGCGGCGTGAGGGCCGCGCTGAGATCCTCCAGGGCATCGTCATGGTGGGCCTGCTGAAACAGATCCCACCAATTGAGCAAATTGGCGTATTGAGGTTTTTTTCTTTGCATGGCCGGGATTTATTGTACCGCTGTCGGCGGTTAGGACATCGCTTTGAGTTGTGCTAATTTTCGGCTGGGGTGCAGCAACCAGCTCTGCTGGTAAAAAAATCGGGGAATCATTTATCGCAAGGGCCCGAAAGCCCAGGGAGCTTCCCCATGTTTTTCAGACAAAACGCTGACCGCTCCAGCCAAGGCTACAGGCACACGCCCGACTTACCATATCCACGCCCATCACCCTTTAGCCGCTTGCTGGCCGCAGGGCTAATGTGCGGGGTAGTCGCAGCTGGGTCAGCGCAACCGCGCCTGGCTGAGCTGGACAGCGGCGGCCAGAATGGCGGCCAGAATGGCGGCTTGGGTGGCGACCTGAGTGGCGATCCGGTGTCCCGTTATATTTACCTGCTGGATCGAACCGACACCATGGCCAGCGCCATACGTGGCACTGGCAACTCGCGCTGCGCAGACGCGCGCACCGCAGCACTAGCTGATCTCAGACAGCTATTCACCTTGGAGGCAGACACCCGCGTTGCCGTCTGGACTTTCAACGGCAGCGCCACCACGGCACTGACCGACGGATTTACCAACAGCCTGCCCGACGCCCTGCTGGCGGTCGCATCCCTTAGCCCCGATGGCTGCGGCAACCCCAGCCCGCTGGCCGAGGCCCTGTGCAGCGCAACCGATGATTTGCTGGCTGAAGTCGGCGAGACCGCCGGCAGCTTAGCCATTGTGCTCAGCAGCGATGGCGAGGAGAGCAACAGCGTCGGCCCGTGCGCTGGCCCCCCAAGTGTCAGCGCAGCGCCGCCCTACACTCAGGCATCCTGGCAATTTCAGGTGCTGCAGTCGTTGCTCAATGGCCAGGTTATCCTGTCGATCCGGCTCTGGACCGGCGCCGCTACAGACGCCAAAGGCAGCCCCACCGCCGCCAGCTTTTTCGCCGAACTGGCGCAGCTTACCGGCGGGGTTTACAGCGAGAGCCCGGACAGCGGGAACGCCGTCCCCTTGAGTATTTTTAGCCTGTTTGAGGACGGATTCGAGGCTGCGGAGTCTCGGGGCGAGCCCAACAGTTTTGTCCTGAACGTCGGCATTACCGGCACGGGCCAGGGCCAGATCAGCAGCACCCCGGCGGGGCTGGACTGTGAACCCGACTGCGCCTTGCTGGTTGAGCAGGGGCGTCAGATCACCCTGCAGGCAACGCCGGACAGCCAGTCAGCGTTTACGGGCTGGAGCGGCGCCTGCTCGGGAATGAGCGCCTGTGAGGTGACCATGGACCAAAATCAGTCGGTGACAGCAATTTTTGATCTGCGTGAGGTAGTGGTGACCATACAGGCCTCAACCACAGCCACTAACGCAGGCGAGGCCGTGGACATTTCCTGGTCGGTGGAAAATTTCATCGAAAACCTCACCGTCTGCACGGCGACTTCCGGCCCAGCGGAATGGGTCTCTGACGTCAACGCCTCGCCCGCCGGGGGCAACGGCAGCTACCGACTAGGCAATACCGCCACCTTCAGCTTGCAATGTGATCAGTCCACCGATTCGGTAACGGTGTCGGTGACCGCCTTCGCCGGCCTGGATGGCTTTCCACCGCCGCCGGCGTTTTGCGGCGAGTTGCCCCCGGGCCGGGCCCTGCCCTTCAACATTTTCAAAGACTTCGCCAGCAATCCCCCTGACGGCCAGCCGAAGGTCAATTTTTCCCAGGTCTGGGGCAACTTCCCAGGCAGCAACGAAGCCACGATCTTGATCCCTGACAACCAATACGTCAGCCTGCCCTTCTACGCCAATCAGGAGCCGGGCAAGATCTGGAGGTTGACCTGGGTCGGCGGCCCGACCAATGGCGACGCCACCAGTGTCAGCATTAGTCGTTGTCCTGGGGATTTTGCCGCAGTGGGATACTCGGACCCTCGGTGTTCAGCCACAGCGGGATCGGAGGGCGCATCGATTCTCACCATCATTGGCAGTGGCAACGCCTGTCCGCTGATTGGCGGCCCCAGCGAAGTCTATTACCTCAACATACGTCACACCTTCAGCAATGGCGACGACGCCTGTCGGGAGGCCACCGGCAGCTGCGGATTCCTGGGCGCGCCGCGGCGGCTGAATTGACCCAAGGCAGTTGGCCATAGCTCCTGTGAGCAGCCCAGCTGTGGGGCAAAAAACGACCCAAAGCGATGGAAAAGTTGTTGTCAGTTTTGAACGATAATCCAACAAAAAACCAACATGCCGTGGCTTAATATCAGCCCCATGAATCAACAAAAAGCCCTGCCCGGTTATCGATACAGGCAGGTATCCCAAGCTCGCGACAACGACAAGGAGGTTTGAAATCGGACCAAAAAGTGCCGGACTAAAATCGTCATGACTAAAATCGTCAGACAGATCTAATCCAATGATCAGATGCATCGCCCAAGGCACAGGGCCAGGGCCGACGAAATTTGGCAGCCCCCTCGGGATGGTTTTATTGGATAGACCAGAAACGGCCAGGTAGCAACAGTTTCCTCTGCTACCTGACCGCGAATGCCGTTATTTAGTGGCTGAGCCGTTTACAGTCGCTACACAGTGTGCAGCTAACACCTGTGCCTGGCTCAAGGGCAACTTACGGGCTGGCGGCAGTTACCGTAAGTACCGTAACACCTGAGGTATCATCGCCGCCGCCGTCATCGGTTACCGACACTTCCAAAGTAGCGGTGCCTGCTGAGCCGGTAAGAACAAATTCAAATACCCCGGCCAGATCAATCTCAGGATCAACGGCGAATATATTGTCGGGATCACTGGTGAGATCAACTGTGACGCTGTCCAATGACTGGATACCGCCTTCGAAGGGGCCCAGCACTACGTCGCCAGAAATACGGAGGAAGTTGGGCACATCCTCGATACCCGTCAGGTTCACGTCCAGGGTCAAAGTTGGCGATCCGCCTGGAGCGAAACTGATGACGTTGTCGTCCACTTCAATAGCGCCCTGGCTGGCAAACACCACCTCCGGCGCATCGTTGATGTTATCCACCACCAGCGCAATCGTTGCTTCCGCCGATGGCGTGCCGTCGCTTGCCACCACCGTCAGATCCACCATGCCGAAGGCATCGGGTTGGGTGGTGACGGACACCGTGACGTTATTTAGGTCTGAGTCGTCCACCAGAATGTCGGCGTCTGCCACCAACGTCTGGTCAGAGGAGGTCACCAACAGCGTTACAGGATCGGCTTCAGCATCGGTAACAACAATGGAGAATCCGGCCCCAGTCAGCTGCTGGGCTACAGACTCTTCCGCCAGCGAATCCGGAGATCCCGTTACCGATACCACCGGCACCGAGTTGTCCACGATGACATTAAAGCTAAATATGGTTTCGCTGGTTGGATCCTGATCCTCAGTCACCGTGATCAGAACCTCAGCCGTGCCGCTGTTACCGCTCAGCACATAGTCGAGATCCCAGGTACCCACCGAGGGATTCTCGCGCAGGTCTGGTCGGCCTGATGAGCCAAAGAACAAGCTGGCATCCGCCGGGTCAGCAAGGCTGATGCTGACGCTGGTGGTTTGGCTTGCCTCATCGTCAGGCCCAGGAGTGACTTCCACCACCCAGTTGTCAAAAAACGCTTCAAACTCGGCTTGGGTATCCGACGGGTAGATCTGATCGGCACAGCCTGTGCTCGAGTTGATGTCGCAGTTGGGACCGCTGAACAGGGGCGCGCCGTCGTTGAAGTCAAAGCCGCCCAGCACCGTGATGGTTGGGGCGTCGTTGACCGGATCCACCGTGATGCTGAGGTCTACCGTGCCAGGGCTGCCCAGATCATCGATCAGAGACAGCTGGACGGTGCCGGTACCGTTGGCGTCGGCCACCGGCGTAATTGACAGGCCGGTGACGGTTACCGATGCCGTGCCAGCGCCGCTAATGATGGGGCTACCAGAAACGGTGAGCAGCGAGGGCGTCAGCGAAACTGCTGAGGCAGAAGCGATGCTGCCATCGGCGTCTGTTCCGCTGATCTGGAAGCCTTCGCCGCCGTTACAACCCGACGCCGCGATATCAACGCTACCGGCGTCTTCATCGATGGTGCAGCTGCCGGCTTGGGTAATGACGGGCGCGTTGTTATCTCGCACATCAAACTGCCATGAAGCGATGTTGTCCACGGGATCGGTTTCACCATCATCGCCCAGACCGGCGACGGACGCTGAAATCACCAGGTTGTCACCGGCGGTTCCCGCCTGCAGCGGACGATCGACACTTATCACCACCATCGCGCCAGGGTTCAGATCGCCTAGATTGACGTCCACATAGCCCGAGCCGCTGCAGGTGGCGCCGGAGGTGCAGGTCCAGCTTCCACTGCCCAGCCGAGTGGCCTTTCCTGAGGAGGCACCGGTTGGGTAAAAGTCCTTGACTGCAACGTTGGTGGCAATGTTGTCACCGCAGTTGGTTACCACCAATTCGTAGACCGCGTTCTGGTTGGTTGTGGTGTTGGGGTTTGCCACCAGCCTCAGGTCGATTTCCAGATCGGTGCTGGCGGCGGTCATGCCGCCACCGCCAAGGGTTTCAAAACCGTCCTGGAAAAACACGTCGGCCGGGGAACAGACGCCGGCGGCGGTCTCGGTGGTTACTACCTCAGCGAGCTGGGGCAAAGCCAGACAAATCGGATTGCCGTCGGTGCGGGCTCGCAGAGTCGGGCGCACGGTACCACTGCCGCCGAAGGGGCGATAGTCCAGGGACTGAAATCCACTGTAGCTGGTCACCACCTGGTTGGAGTCGGTCACTGACAGTCGAATACCCGTCTGGCTGGCGTCGGTGAGGCACATCACATCCTCATCGAGGCCGAAAGATATGGTGGCAGGCGAAGTAAATATGTTGTAACCAATACCATCGCTGATGCCCAGGTCCACTGGCGGTCGACCCAGCACGTCAATCTCAACGTTAAGGCCGGTAGTTGTTCCTTTGGCCACACCTGTGGACACCAGAGATTGGGTCGAAGGCACGGTACACAGCGGGAACAGGCCACCGGCGATCACCGGTGAAACAGAAACGGACTTGCCCGCCTTGTCTGAGATCCGAAAACTCTCAATGGGATAGCGGCTGCCATCCAAAATAAGGGTTTGGTCGGTCTTTCTGGAGGAACTGATGCCACAGCGTCGGCCGCCCCCCGCAGAAGTTACCGTTAGCTCGCCGGTAATGGCATCAAAATGCCAGTCTTCGATGGCAATGGCCTGCAGGATGCTGCCGGAGTCGTTACGGGCCAACCTCAGGGAACCGCTGGAGTCCGCCAATGTCGAACCAACGGTCAGCACGCTGAGTAGCAGGCCGGATGCCCATAACGAAACAGAGACTGAGCGGGGCGCCCGATCTCTGACAGATTTGTTCAATAAGCTCATAAAATGCTCTCGAGCGCGGCAACCAGTCCGCGCTTGCACAGTTAATTGTTGACCATCACCAGCTCTGCAAAGGCAGCCAGGTGTCGACGCCGATAAAGTCAAATTCATTACCCGGTAATCGCTCTCGGCCGATGGATTCAGGGGGGTGAACCGTCGACTTTTCCGACCACCTTTAATTGCCTACATACCGCCAGTTGGCCCAATTACTTAAAGTAGTTTAGCAAACACTGCTCAAAAACCATCCGTTGAGCTGACAAAATTTCGCACAGGCTACCAGACAAACATTAGCGCGGCGTTAAATTTACGTTCCAAATCCGCGTTGCAAAACGCCCCGTTTGTCGCTCAGAATGCCCTTGGCTGTTGCCTTATTCTGATCGGAATCATGTTATGTCTCGATTAACACCTGCTTTATTGATCTGCGTCGCTATTTCTTGCTTCACTGTTGCTGTGCCTGTCATGGCCCAGCCCCCTGCTGATACCACCGTTGAGGAGCGGATGACCGGCGCCGAATTTCAGCGCTCCGGGCTCAGCAAGCTGACACCGGAGGAACTCAAATTTCTCAACAACTGGTTGAAAGACGTTCAGACGTTACCCGCACCCCCAAATGTTCCTGCCAATAGCCAGGCCAATCCTCAGGCCAACACCCAGGGAGCTGCGTCATCAGCGCCAGCGGCTACCGAAGTAGACCAGCGCGGGCTGCGGCCTAAGGAAGCCACTCGAAGCACCATTGAGGCTCGGATTGATGGCGAATTTACCGGCTGGTCCGGCAGGACCCGCTTTAAGCTGGACAACGGAATGGTCTGGCAGCAGGTGGGTGAGGGCCGCCAGCTTGGCAAGTCAGACAGCCCCAAGGTCACCATTGAACCCAAGTCTTTGGGCTCCTGGAAGCTCTATGTGGAGGGCATAGGTCGTTCAGTGAAGGTCAAACGGATTAAATAATTCCCGCGTCAGTCCGAAGGTCCACCGATCCGGCCATCAACCCGGCTATCGCCCCAGCGCGACAATTTGGGGCGTTAAACGGCCCAAAAGCACGCCGCGACAGGCAAAAAACACCATAAACGCGGCCCACAGGCCGTGATTGCCCCATCCCTGCAGCAACCACCAGGCCGGTAGAAAGGCTAAAAAGGTCGACGCCAGCATGGTGTTACGCATGTCCTTGGCCCGGGTTGCGCCAATGAAAACCCCGTCCAGCCAGAAGCTCCAAACCGACACCAAAGGAGACACCATCATCCAGGGCAGGTAGTCCACGGCGGTTTCGGCTACCTGCTCTATGCTGGTCATCAGGCCGATTATCGCCTCCCCCAACAGCAGGTACGCCAGCGCCATGGCAAGGGCAAACCACAGCGACCACCAACCGCTGATGCTAATGGCCTTGGCAATATGGGCCCGTTTCCCGGCCCCTATGGCCCGCCCCACCAGGGCTTCGGCGCCATGGGCGAAACCGTCCAGGCCATAGGCCATAAAGCTTTGCAGGTTCAGCAAGATGGCGTTGGCCGCCAGCACCACCTCACCCTGGCGGGCACCCTGGCGGGTGAAAAAGGCGAAGGTGACGATCAGGCATAGGGTTCTGAGCATAATATCGCCGTTGACCCGCATCAGCGCCAGCAGGTCCTGGGCGCGGAAAATTTGCTGGCGGTGCTGCCAGGCCAGAGGAATCGCCCGCCGACGCCAGACCAGCCAAAAGCCCAGGGCCGCCGCCAGATACTCCCCCAGCACCGAGGCCCAGGCCACCCCGGCCACGCCCCACCCAAAGCCCACCACAAACAGCAGGTCCAGCAGAATATTCACCAGATTGGCGGTCACCATCACCAGCAGCGGCGCTCGGGCATCCTGGCAGCCCAGAAACCACCCCACCAGCGCGTAGGTCAGCAAGGTGGCCGGCGTGGCCCAGATGCGGATGGAAAAATATTCCCGGGCGCCGGCGTCAACCGCCGGTGGAGGCGCAATCCAGGACAAAGCCAGATTGCCAATCAGGCCCTGAATCAGCAGTATCAGCAGCGCCAGGGCCAATGCCAGCAGGCCTGCCTGTGCCAGCAACACAGCAACCCGTGGTTTATCGTCGGCGCCGAAAGCCTGGGCCACAAAGCCGGTGGTGCCCATGCGTAAAAAGCCAAAGCCCCAGAAGATAAAGCTAAACACCAGCGCGCCCACCGCCACCGCGCCCAGATGATGGGCTTCAGGCAGGTGGCCAACCACGGCGGTGTCCACCATGCCCAGCAGCGGTATCGACACGTTGGAAGCAATCATGGGAAGTGCCAGATTAAGCACCTGACGATGATTGGGCGCCGAGCTGTCGGCCGGTGCCTCAGGGTGGGGACTCAAACGTTGTTCCAGGCGGTTTTTAGCCGTTTTGCCGACACCCGGCTGCGGGTTTTCAGAGGCTGAGCAAACAGCGAAATCCGGTACTCCTCCAGCATCCAGTGAAATTCATCCAGCGCCCGGGGGTAGCTGCTGTCAGCCTGGCAACGCTGAACGTAGTCGCGCCAAAATCCATCGATTTGCAGCCCATGGCGGCGGTCTTTGGCTGGGTCTTTGTAGAGGCGTTCGATGCGAAGCTTGATGCCCTCAAGATAACGTGGGTATTGGCTAAGCTGATCTAGACTGACTTCGGTCAGAAATCCGGGATAGATCAAATATTCCAGCTGCTGCTCGATGTCCGCCACCGCGCTGGGTGAGATCTTCTCCAGCTCATCGTTGAGCGCCTGTCTGAGCCGGTGGAACTGCTCAAGTACCCTCGTCATCAGCTCGGTGAGCTGGGTGCCCACCCGCACCACCTCTGGCCGAACCTGATCAACCAGCTGGCCAAAGGACTGACCGCAGCGGGGAAGATCATCCGTCTCACCCAGCAACGCCATGGAGACGGCAAAAACGATGTCAGCCTCAAGCTCTTTGGCCGAGCCAACGGCGGCATAGCGCAGGTAGTCCTCCGGCCCCAGGGCCAGATGCCGAGACAGGTACTTGAAGCGGTCGTTTAAGCTCAGCACAAGCAGCTGACGCAGACCCAGCCGATGGTATTCCAGGGCCTGTTCCTGATCGTCAAAGACCCGCGAACCCACCGAACTGCCCTGATCCACCAACGCCGGGTAGGCGGTGATATTGCCCGCTAGCTGAGTGGTCAACGGGAGCTGGCCAAACTGCCAGTCGGTGGCGCCATCGTGGCGCAGCTGCTGATCACTGAGGCGCAGAAACTGCTCCCGGCCGCGAGTTTCCCAGCGTGCCTTTATCTGCTCAAGATTACGCCCTTCGGCCACCACCTGTTGGCCGTCCAGCAGGCGCACGTTCATGATCAGCCAGGGCTCAAGAGTGGATTCATCAAAATCGGCAGCGGCCAGGGTGTGGCCGGTGGCATGACTTAAAAAAGTGGCCAGGGACTGTAGCAGCGAGCCTTTGCCTTGGCTGGCCACCTGGCCGCCCTCCTGGCCGCCCTCTTGGCCAAGCTGGCAAGCCTCTAAAAATTGGCGGGCGAAATCAGGGGCAGGAACCACCCGCCGGCGCAGCGTCTTGGGCAGGCTTTTGATCAGCCCAATCACCTTCTCCAGCAGATAACCCGGCACCAGCCACTGGAGCTGGTTTGGGTTCGGCAGATTGACCAACGCCAGGGGCAGAATCAGGCTCACGCCGTCATCCTCTTCGCCCGGAGCAAAACGATAGGCCAGATCAAAGCTGGCTCCGTCCAGGGTTAGCCGGGTCGGCCAGGGCGTCATATCCGGCAGCTCATCACAGGTGAGCACGTCGGCCTGGCTGAGGTACAGGTGCCTGGGGGCCGTTTTCTCAATTTCACTGCGCCATTTTTCAAAGGCTTTGGCAGTGTAGATGTCGCCGCCGAGGCGCTTCCCAAACTCCCGTGCCAGGGCCTCATCGTCGATCCGCAGATCTCGGCGCCGCAGCCGCTGCTCGATGCTGTCTACCTGCTCCAGCAGCTGCCGGTTTTGTTGCGCAAAAGGGCCTTTGGTTTGCAGGTTTCCTTTGGCCAGAGCTTCCAGCAAAAACAGCTGATGGGCGGTGCTGGGGTCGTGGGCGCCATAGTGAACCCGGCGTTTGCCCACCAAAATCAAACCGTACAGGCTGACCTGCTCGTAGCCCAACACCCGGCCCTGGCGAGCTGACCAGTAGGGGTCAAAGTAGCGACGGCTGAGCAGATGTGGGGCGGCCTGCTCTATCCAGGCCGGTTCAACCGCCGCATTGAGCCGGGCATAGAGCCGGGTGGTCTCCACCAGGAACGCGCTGACCATCCAGTGGGGTCCGCGCTTGAATAGCCCGGAGCCCGGGAAAATATCGTAGCGGCGGTCCCGGGCTCCCAGATAGCCCTTCTCATCTTTCACCCCCACGTGGCCGACAAAGGCCGCCAGCAGCGCCCGATGGATGTCTTCGCCGGGATCTTTTCGGGCTTTGCCTTTGGGCTCGTCCAGGGGCTGCACAGCATCGCTGGGTCCCGGCGGGTTAATCCCAGCAACGTCGGCCAGCTGACGGCACAGATCGTGCCATTCCCGCAGCTTCAGGTAACTCAGAAAATGCTCCCGGGCCCAGTTACGCTGCTGCCGCTGGGAGCGGTCTTTACGCACCGCCAGCCACTCGCCCCACAGTCGCAGTACGCCGGCGAAATCCGAGCTGGGGTCCTGCCAGCGGGCCTGCTGCTGATCTGCCGCCTGCTGGGCGTCCAGGGGCCGTTCCCGGGGATCAGGCAGGGATAGAAAGGCCGCCAGCACAATGGCATCAGCCATACAGCCCGCCTTCTCCCCCGCCAGCACCAGGGCCGCCAGGCGCACGTCCAAAGGCCAGCGGGCCATCTTGCGACCCAGCGCGGTCAGCTTTTGCCCATCATCGATGGCGTTGAGTTCGGTCAGCAGATGATAGCCATCACGAATAAAAGCCTGGGAGGGCGGATCGAGGAACGGGTAGTCGTCCACGTGGCCCAGCTTGAGCAGTTCCATCTGCAAAATTACCGCGGCCAGATTGGTGCGCAGGATTTCCGGCTGGGTGTAGGGCTCCCGGGTATTGAAGTCTTCCTCTGCATAGAGCCGGATGCAGACCCCGGGACCCAGTCGGCCGCAGCGCCCGGCGCGCTGATTGGCGCTGGCCTGGGAAATGGGCTCTATGGGCAGCCGCTGGACTTTGCTGCGCTGGCTGTAGCGGGAAATTCGCGCCAGTCCGGAGTCAATCACAAACCGAATTCGGGGCACGGTGAGAGAGGTTTCAGCAACGTTGGTGCTGAGCACAATCCGCCGTGACGGCCCCGGCTTAAAAATACGCTGCTGCTCGCTACGGGAAAGCCGGGCGTACAACGGCAGCACCTCGGTGTTGCGCAGCTGGGCTCGCTGCAGAGCGTCAGCGGCCTCGTGGATGTCCCGTTCGCCAGCAAGAAATACCAGCACGTCTCCCCGGGCGTCCACCCGGCTGAGTTCAGCCACTGCGTCGACAATACCGGTGGCCAGGTCGCGGGTGTCGCCGCTGTCGTCCATCAGCGGCCGAAAGCGCATTTCCACCGGATAGGTGCGACCGGACACCTCAATCACCGGCGCATGATCAAAATGGGCCGAGAATCTGGCGGTATCGATGGTGGCTGAGGTGATGATGATGCGCAGCTCTGGCCGCCGGCTGAGCAGCCGCTTCAAATAACCCAGCAGAAAATCAATGTTCAGGGAGCGCTCATGGGCCTCATCGATGATCAGGGTGTCATAGGCTTTGAGATCACGATCGCGCTCGGTTTCGCTGAGCAGGATGCCGTCGGTCATCACCTTAATCAGGCTGTCCCGGCTCACCTGTTGGTCAAACCGTACCTGATAACCCACCGCGCCCCCCACCGGCACTGCCAGCTCTTCTGCCAAGCGGCTGGCAATGCTGCGGGCTGCAATTCGCCGGGGCTGGGTGCAGCCTATCCAGCCATCACGACCACGGCCCGCCAGCCAGCAGGCCTTCGGCAGTTGGGTGGTCTTGCCCGAGCCGGTCTCCCCGGCCACCACCAGCACCTGATGGCGTTGCAAATGCTGACAGATTTCCTCGATGTGGGCGCTGATGGGTAGGGCTGAATCGAAGGACAGGTTCAACGGCGTGGCTGAGCGGGCCTCCCTGGCAGCCACCGAAGCGTTGAGCTTACTCAGGAACGTCGCCGTGGCTTTGTCCACCGGTTTATTTTCCGCCTGGCGCCGCCTGATGGCACGCAGCTGACGGTGCAGATCAGACCGGTCAGCGCTCAGGGCGCTGTCAATCAGCGCCTGATGGCCTGGCTGTTGCTGCTGCTTGTCAGGTTGCACTGCCGACTGCGGGTCCGGCTGCTGTTCAAGGGAATCGGTCATGAAATAGGTATTTTCAATCGTTGCTATGCTTTCAATTGATTGGAGTAATGGGTCTGCAGTCCGTAGACTATCAGTACTTGCTAAGGAGAAATCACTATGAGCATCAATATTGGAATCAACGAAAGTGACCGCGAACAGATTGCCGAAGGACTGTCTCGACTGCTGGCTGACAGCTACACATTATATCTGAAGACCCACAACTTCCATTGGAACGTGACCGGGCCCATGTTTGCGACGCTGCACACCCTGTTTGAGACCCATTACACCGAGCTGGCCATCGCTGTGGACGAGATCGCTGAGCGGATTAGGGCCCTGGGCGTGCCGGCTCCAGGCTCTTACAAACAGTTTGCCGCGCTGTCTACGATTGAGGAAGCAAACGGCGTACCTTCAGCCGAGGAGATGATTCGCCAGCTGGTGGATGGGCAGGAGACCGTGGCCCGCACCGCCCGCAGCGTGTTCAAGACCGCCGAGGGCACCGGCGATGAACCCACCGCCGACCTGCTAACCCAACGCATGCACATCCATGAGAAAAATGCCTGGATGCTGCGCAGCCTGCTGGCCTGATCGAGCATAGGCTGCAGCCGCGCCATTGACAGCCGGTTGGGGTCCATCGACAATTCGCGCCGATGATAGACCCCAATCTCCCCCTGACCGATTTGCACCGCCACTTAGATGGCAACGTGAGGCTGACCACCCTGCTGGAGCTGGCCCGCCAGCACCAGGTAGAGCTGCCCGCCGACAGCCCGGAAACCCTGCGGCCCTTTGTCCAAATTGACGGCAACGCACCGGGCCTGATGGCCTTTCTCGAACGGTTTGAATACCTGACCAAGATTCTGGTGGACCTGGATGCGTGTCGGCGCATCGGCTATGAAAATGTGTTGGACCTGCAGGTTCATGGCATCGACTACGCTGAGCTTCGGTTCAGCCCATGGTTCATGGCAGACACCCACGGCCTGGACCCTGCCAGCGTCACCGCAGCAGTGATCGAAGGGGTGCAGCAGGGTCGGCAGGAAACCGGCCTCGACTGCAATATCATCGGCATACTTAGCCGCACCTATGGGCCCCATATCTGTCAGCAGGAGCTCGATGCCCTGCTCAGCTGTCGCCAGGACCTGGTGGCCATCGACCTGGCCGGGGATGAAGCCGGTTACCCGGCCAGCCTGTTCAAAAGCCACTTCGGAAAAGTGCGTGATGCCGGGCTGCAGGTCACCGTACATGCCGGGGAAGCCGACGGGCCGGACAGCGTCTGGTCGGCCCTTAACGACCTGGGAGCCACCCGCATCGGCCATGGCTTTCGATCCCTGGAAGACCCCAGGCTGGTGGAGCACCTGGCTGAACACCAGATACCGCTGGAGGTGTGCATCACCTCAAACCTGCACATCAGCGCGGTGGCGGACTATCCCTCCCACCCGGTGGGCGCAATGATGGAGGCGGGCTTAAACGTGACACTCAACACCGACGACCCCTCCATCAGCGGCATCGACCTGCCCCACGAATACCAGGTGGCAGCGCCGGCGGCGGGATTAAGCCGGGAGCAGATTAAAACCGCCCAACGTAACGGCCTTGCAGCCGCCTTCCTCAGCGACCAGGAACGTAACCGGATCGGGTCGGTTATCCGGAACCGGCCTTAGGACATCGCTCCTTGGCTCCATTATGTGAAGTGCTGTCCAGCGCCTGATCGGCACCAAGTATTTTTCGTACAAACGCCGGCGCGGCAAAGCCACGCCGGCGTTCAAAGACCCAACCTTTTTCGAACCGGTTAAGCAGTAGCGTTCCCTGCCCTTCCTGTCGGGTTCCGGATCAGATTGATCAATAGCGAAGCTCAAACGCCCCCTCATGGATCTTGTCAGGACGATGCGGTCCGGTGAAGGACACAAACAGCGCCGGCCGGCCGCCATTCCAGTTTTCCTTCGCTGCCAGTTCATGGGCTGGCCCATCCTGGCGGGTAATCACCACGGTAATAATTCCATCATTGTCGTTTTGAACGGCATCGGTCAGATCAAAACTGGGGGATGAATCGGCTGACCATAAGACTCCACTTGAGACCGGATTACCGCTGGCCACCGGCGCGTTGGCGGCGGTGATGGTGTGCTCGTCCCAACTGCTGTCATCAGCGGTATCAACACTGATCACGGCCTGGGAATTGGGTAAGCTG
This sequence comes from uncultured Gammaproteobacteria bacterium, assembly GCA_964351665.1. Lineage (GTDB taxonomy): Bacteria > Pseudomonadota > Gammaproteobacteria > Xanthomonadales > SZUA-38 > JANQOZ01. Next base: position 19,832 of record CAYGPO010000083.1, read on the forward strand.
CGCAGGCTGAGCTTGGCATGTACCACGTTGGCCGCCGGTATTCGGCTTACATCAAAGCGCAGATAGATGGAGCGCTCATCGTTGCCAACGCTGAGCAGAGGCAATCCGCCAAAGTTGCCCTGCGGCTGGGAGCTATCCACCGTGGCATCGTCGTCCACAATCATGGGATGCATACCCCGGTTGATCAGCCCCAGCCACCAGGGCCGGATGAAATCGGTGCGGTTATCAAAAAATCGCGCCAGCAGCCGGCCCACCTTGAGCTCCCCATGCAAACTGGGCTGCACCCCGTCGTTTTCAAAGTCCTTCTCCAGCCAGCGCAGCCCTGCGGCGCTCTGGTTAATGCCATCAGCCCACAGGTACGGGCCCCACAGCAGCAGGGGCGCCTCAACTGGGCCCAGGGCGGGATCAAAGTTCAGCCCCGGCGCGCCGTTGATCTGGTCTTCGATCAGCCATTTGACCGCAAAGCCGGTTTCATAGCTGATGGGCTCAGCGCGCTCCACAATGTTGCTGTAACCGCCGTAGGTTCTGCTGGACACAAAAGCGATGCGCAGATTGGGAAACAGATCCCGGGCCAGGTTCATCGCCGCAGCGAGATCGGCCTTAAGATGTTCCGCGTGGGCCGGAAAGGTGCTGGCCGGGTCAGCCTGAGCCTGCTTAACCCATGCGACCTGGACCTGTTGGTTGGACAGGCCGGCGGCAGCCAGCTTGTCCTGGACAACCTGCCAATAGCGAGCGTTTGGATCGGCAATGAGCTCCGCCGCCTGGCCGGTCTGGGCCGTATTGACCAGCACTACCCTGGATCGTCTGCTGACGTTAAGGTCTGCGAAACGCTCGAAGACTTTGAACTCCTGGGTGGTATTGGACATGCCGATGGCGATGAATCCGGTCTTCCCCGCCGGGTCCGGATTGCCCTTCGCATCCAGTGGCGTAATCGCCTCGGCCTGGGCACGGGCAGCACTCCCGTGGGCTTGGGGAACGATATTCACCCCACCCGGATAGAGCCCACCCTGAAACCCCTGGTAGGTATCAACACCCAGGGTTGGCAACGGAATATTGCCGGTAAATGGCTGTGCCACGGCAGACCCGGCGCCCAGCGCAATCAACAAAAAGGGTAAAATTCGTGCCATAACCATGTAACGTCTCCCAGGTGAATTGACATGCCTCTCACCGGGGGACAACGCAGCCTGAGCGAATCGGTTGACACCAACCCTGTACAGCCCGCCACGATTACATTATCATTCGCGACCTTCCCTGGGGGCCGTTAGCTCAGTTGGTAGAGCAGTGGACTTTTAATCCATTGGTCGTAGGTTCGAATCCTACACGGCCCACCATTTT
>CAYGPO010000084.1:0-20870 GCA_964351665.1 uncultured Gammaproteobacteria bacterium
TAACTCTTCATCCGAAGGCTGGTTGGGGTAGTCGTTGAAGATTTCTGCGTTGGCGATAGTGGCAGACGTTAGACCAATGAAGGAGGCTAGCAATAATTTTTGATTCATTTATCTTCCTTTTTCTTGCGATATTTGAGGAGCTCTTGGCCGACTTTTCTTTTTTCCCAGAAGTAAAGCCCAACGCCAGTTTCTGTTAAGCATTCGTTTGTTGCTTCTCCTAATTCGAACCGTGACATTACCGGAACTAGGTTCTCATAAGAGAATTCGCGTAAAAGTCGTTTGATCGAATTCCTAAATTCGGGCAATTTCGAATATGGGATCTTGTAAGAAAAAAAGTCGTGTTGAAAATGTCGGTCTTCAACGTCATCGTCTACAAAGTCCAAGTTGTCCTCTGTTGCTCGGCCAAGCCGCTCGATCATTGCACAACCTACTTTGAACATGTCGAGTTCGTTTCCTTTCGCAGGTTCGAATTCCGCAGAGACAAGTTTGATTGATTTGATGTTGCCTACAGTGATTTTTTCAGCTACGCCTGCGCCAACGAGTGCGTTGGCCATGGTTCCGTAGCTTATGTTGCCGACACACTTTCGAACGAGAGTTGAAAAATTCTTGTGTCCGTACTCGCCATGTAGAGGCAAAACTGATGGAGCCCCCGATGAATCGTTCCAAATTGTGTTTGAGTCCCATTCTGCAATGACAATCGCTTCGGCACATACAGCTGAATCTCCCAATCTGTTTTGCTCGTTTTCGGATTTCGAGATTCGTTTGATGTCAGTCTGGTTCACACCGCTAAGCAAGCTGAGGTATCCATACCCTTTCTTATTTTTCGGTCGACCCTCACGACCTACTTGCTCTTGAGCAGCGTTAACGAATGCAGATTTTAGGGCTTCAATGAACGATGGGTAGGTGACTCTAAACCGCGAGGTTAAAACTCGGACGATTGGCGACGTAGCTGCAACCGCAAACGATAGAGCGTCTTTTTCTTCAGTATTCATGTGAAAAGTATGTCAGGATGGCCGGAGTTTTACAAATTAAATGATAAAAAATCAAAAAAGACAGGAGCCAAATGAATCTTTCATGTGATCTTCGTTGGTTTTCAGTGCTTCCAATGGCGATATTGGCGATTGCGAGCATTCAAGGATGTGGGCAATCGGCGGACCAAATAAACAGCCACCACTTTCGAGTTGCTTTTGATGGAGCCCCAGGAAATATTGATCCACTTGCCGCGTCCTCCGTGTATTCCGTAGGGCTCGTTTTGGCAACATACGAGACTCTGTATGAGTACAAATATCTAAGCTCTAAGCTAGAGATCACGCCTGGACTCGCAGCAGTCGGGCCAGTTATTTCTAGCGATGGTCTGACTGTAGATATTGAAATACGCGAAAACAGTAAGTTTGCAGATAATGATATTTTTCCAAGTGGGGTTGGCAGATTCGTCACTGCAAAAGACGTTATTTTTTCAATTCTTAGGCACTTCGATCCTAAACTAAGAGGGCAGGGTGCTTGGCTCTGGCGAGATCTGATCGTCGGTTTATCCGACTGGTCAGGTGACTACGATTCTTATCCCATTGGGATCGAAATGTTGGATGACAAGACTATTCGATTTCGATTGTCGCGACCTTCTGCTCAATTTGTCCATACCCTAACTACAGGCTATTCCGCTGTCATCCCAGTTGAATTTAGAAATCTTGGTCAGAACGCGTTGCAATACCGGACCTTTGGATCGGGGCCTTTTCGATTGGAAAGTCTAGATACTTCGCGAGCCGTGCTGGTCCGAAATGAAAACTATCCAAAGAAAACGTTCGATCCAATGCAAGAAGGTTTCGACCCTGAGGTCCATGATTCGAGAATTTTGTCTCTGGCCGGAAAGTCTTTGCCCATACCTTCAAAAGTGTCAATTGAATTTATTGAAGACCCCTCCGCTAGGTGGCTCTCTTTTGATAATTCTGAACTGGACTCTATAGTAGTCGCAGACGAATTTTTGGAGCCGTTACTGGATGCAGACAATGATGATTTACTTGCCTCGGAATTCAGCTCCAAGTATCAAATTACTAGTTATCTTGCGAATGAAATCATCATTATTCGATTTAATATGGATGACTCTGATTTAGGTGTCTCCAACGATCCGATTATTGATGAACAGCACCGATTGTTGCGCTGCGCTATAGCTCAGTCTATCGATTGGGATGCTCGAAACAATATATTTTTTGGCGGGGATGCGGTTGTTTTTAATGGGATTGTTCCGCCAACATTACCAGAGTTTGATGCAGCCTCGTTTGAAATAGCTAGTAACAGGAACAAGAAGGCAGAAGCCTTTTTTCAGGATTTCTTGAAAAACGGGAGTTTTCCGACATTGCTATTTGGCCATACGACATCGACGTTGGGCAAACAGAATTATGATCTGTTTAGAGGCAATCTAGTGGAGTTCGGTTATCCAGGAGACCTAATAGAGGGAGTCGCCTATTCTACTTTTGGGGAACTCTTGAAAGGAGCTCATAGTGGACGCCACAATATTACACAGTCTTCTTGGACGTTAGATTTCGGCGACGCTGAGAATGTCCTTCAATTATTTTACGGTCCAAATCGCTCGCCCGGCTCAAATATTTCTAACTATGATAACGCGGACTATAACCGTATGTACCTGTCGATCATGAATGCTGAAACACCGAAAACCCGCAATCAAACTATAGAAGAGATGCTAGCGATTTTGGATTTTGATTGTCCTTACTCAGGTACAGCTACAAGAGAGCGAGTAGTAATTTCTAATAGACGAGTCGTAGTCAGTCCAAGTCACGACGCTACGAAAATAGGAAGGTATTTCAAATTCGCGGGGTTTGAATAAAAAAACCCGCTGCCTACTCAAATTCAAATAGAACAGCGGGAGTGGGGTCAATCGTTAACCTGCATATTAGGAATTAAAACCATCCCGCAGGACCTGCCCCCAGCAGGTCAAGCGGGATGTGGGGTCGACCGTTTATTCAATCAAAGATCAGAAACTTGAAGCTCTTCCAAAAACTCCAAATTGCCGTTCCGAGTGTCGAATACTGTTTCACTAATCATTTCGCCTTTCAGCTCTTGGCGAAGGACTACAATAAACTCATCCTTTCCAGAACTGAGAATTTCGAGAGTTACGTTCGAAGCCGCTTTAGCGGCGCCAGTGCCTGCTCCATCAACTTTCCCAGCCCCGGTGCCTGCTCCGTCAACTTTGGCGGCACCGGTGCCTGCACCATCGACTTTAGCGGCGCCCGTGCCTGCTCCGTCTACTTTCCCTGCTCCTGTGCCTGCGCCATCAACTTTTGCAAGAAAGTCTGAGGAGTGAAGGGAAAAGGTGCCAAATCCTTTAATAATTTGTCCAGATCCGACCAAAAACTCGCCGGTCTGTTGCTTTTGCATAATCGCTGCGATGTGTCCCGTTTCTATATCGAGAGATATCGTCAAACCATTGCTGCGAAATTCTTGTGCTGCGTACGCAGGTGAAACTAACGCGACTACTAAAAGTACAATTCCAGTCAGCCAAAACTTGTTTCTCGTTACTGCGCCCGTTCCAGATTTTTCGATGTGTGTGCTCATTACTGCCTCCGTTTTGCTTCTGCTCAATTTCTTCGTTTGAGCTTCAAAGCAGGTTCAAGTCATTTAGACTCAAAATTGATAATGTTTTTACTTCCCGGTTCCGCCAAACTGGACCTGCCCAGTTCCGCCCGAAGTGATTTTCCCGGTGCCACCAGCTGATACGTTCGTCATTTTTTGTTTCTCCTATGCATCGATTAGTTAAATTTTACGCAGTTAAAGTCTCGTACCGACCCCAACCGTGATCCTCGAAATAGTAATAACCCACTCCTGCGTGCACGCTTTGCTTATTTTCAGGTCCACGTTCAAATTCCTCTAAAGGCGAAACGCTAGCTTCCACCTGATCTCGCAGCAGATCTTTCATTCGTTCACGAAACTCAGGAATATCTTCAACACGCAAGCAACGAATATAACGTTCTTGTTGAAAGAGATTATTCGTTGGCGCCAAATGTGGATTTTCAAGATTATAGTTAAAGGTTTGAAGCAAATGACGTATTGACCTAGCAGTGTGCAGCAGGAGGTCGTCTGTTCTTCCTTCTCCCCCCGGCGTGAAAAATCGTCTCTTCATCTTCAAACATCTTTTCCCACGATGTCTAACAAAAGTAACGCAGCCGGCATCTATGAGTGCATCTACAACCTGTCCATAGGCAATGTTGTCCACATGTTTTCTTACAAGAGTCTGGAGAGTCCTGGAGTTATACTTTCCTGAAGTAGGAAGTAGCATCGGCTCCCCGTCATCGTCTAGCCACATTGGATCGCTGGCCCAAATACCTAAAACTTTTGCTTCCGGACAAACGTCAGTCTGATCTACATACCCAGGTGGTCTTTCGCGCTCGACAAGCTCATCGACTACTTGCCGGCAAAGATGAGGACTTATACCTGTGAAGTAGGCTAATGTTCCCATTGACGGCTCGCTCTTTGGATCTTGCTTGGCGGCCTCTTCTAGGGCGATGTCTATGAACAGACTTTTTATCACCCTATCCATTGCTGGATAAGTCACCCGGAAAGTCATCATGAACAGCTTTATGATCGGTCGGAGTATCTGCTCCAGCAACAGCATCGTTTTCGATGCGTCCGGTCCAAGTGCGTGATGTGGGGTCGTTAAAATTTTTGATTCCATTGTCCTGGTCCTCTGGAGTTACGCTGTTAACTCGCGGAGGGCAAATTCCACGTGCTTCCTGTCCTCGTTGACCCCCCAGTCGACGAGCTGTGGTTTGCCTTGCAAATAACCTTGGTAATACTCAGCGCCGAAACGCTCTATAAGGTTGAGATCTTCCTGTGTTTCGATGCCCTCAAGTACTACGGGCACGTTGACGCTGTCAGCGAAGTCGATGACGCATTGCACTGCTTTGAACTGTCTTTCTGATTGCTTGGCGGCGATGACGGCGGATCGATCTATCTTGAGGAAGTCGATCAGGCTTTCAGGCGCCAGCAGACCTACGTGTACATGGCCGCTGCCGATGTCGTCCAGAGCGATTTTGGCACCCATTCCTCTCATGGTCCTGCAGAAGCGGGTGGCAGTTTGGAGATCGTGAACGGGTGTATGTTCAACGATTTCGAAGCAGAGCTGCTCGGGATGCATGTCAGAGGCTGCGAGGATGGTGGCAACCTGGTCGGTAAAACTGGGATCTGAGATTGAATCAGCAAATACGTTGACGGAAAGCTGGCAGTGCCGACCTATCCGATTTTGTAATTCTAACCAGTTGCAGGCGCTTTTCACCACCGCGGCATCGAACTGAACCATCCAGTCCATGGATTGCACTGCGCTGACCAGCTCTGCGGTTTGAATGCCTCGCGGTCTTACCAGCCATTCATACCAGGGTGGCCGAATAGGCCCTTTGATGGACACAATTTCCTGAATCGCGAAATCCGTTTCTAATTCCCCGGCAGCGTTCAACAGCCACGTAAGTGGTTGTTTTTCTTGCCGTATCATGTGCGTTCCTAGTTGCACAGGTGGGTCCTCAAAATGTCTATGGAACAATTTATACAGAGCTTGAAAAAATGATGCAAGGTTTTTTTTGAAAAAAATTTGTGAAATAAAATTGAAACAATTGGTGTGGTTGGTTAGAACGACCTATAGGAAGTCTATCAGTACGGGTTATATATCCTTACCAAAGCCACGGCGCCAGGGGGGTAGATGTGGGCCCGCGCCCCTTAAGGCCTTCAAAGCGTGGCCTGGTCGCGGGAACCGGGTAAAGTATTGGGGATGAGTGTGTCGGAAAATCTTCGTCTTAGTGGCGCTCGGCAAATGATTGCGCAGTCGTTTCGGCGTCAGGCTGCATCCAGGCCTGAACTTGCGGCGGGATTGGGCAATGCGCTCCAGGGTTTGCGGGAGGAGGGCTATGTGGCGGCGTCCATCGATCGGGTCCGGGCGTTCCTGGGGGTTGACCCGATATCACAGGATCCAGAGCTCTGGTCGACGGGTGCGCTGGTGGATACCGGTCTGGTAACCCAAGGCGGTAGTGGCGCAGCTCCCATGGTGCTGGATCAGGGGCTGCTGTATTTCGCTGTGGATTGGCGGATGGAGGTTGAGCTGGCTGAATATCTCAGCGCTCTATCGCGCTCACCGGCAATCGGTCAATGGCAGCCTCCGTCAGACCTGGCCCTGGGCAGCGACCAGCGTCAAGCGCTGCAACACGCCATGAATCATCGATTAACGGTGGTGTCCGGGGGGCCTGGAACTGGCAAAACGACTCTGGTGGGGCATTTAATCCGCTGCTGGCTATCGGCCGACGGGGATCCGGGAAGCTTATTGATCGCGGCGCCCACCGGCCGCGCTGCTGCGCGACTGTCTGCGGCGGTGGCCAACTCGGTAGAGCAACCTTTGCCGCCGGCCAAGACCCTGCACCGGGCCCTGGGCTGGAGTCCTTCACAGGTTCGCTTTCGTTACGGTGCTGACCATCAGCTTTCCGCTCAGTTAGTCATAGTTGACGAGGTGTCCATGGCTGATTTGGGTCTGATGCACGCCCTTTTCAGCGCGCTCGGTCCAAACGCTCAGGTGGTTTTATTGGGCGATCGAGACCAGTTGGTCTCGGTGCAGCCTGGCAGCGTGATGGCTGATCTATGCCATGGCCTTGCAGGCAGCAGCATCAGCCACTGTCTGCAATCCCTGACCGAGAACTTTCGCTATGGCGACACCTCGGGCATTGCCGGGGTTGCCCGGGCTATCGGTAACGGCAATGTGGATGAACTGTTCGAGCAATTGGCCGCCAGCGCCGATGTGACCTTGCTGCCCGGCTTGAACAGCCTGGACGACATCTGTGCCGGCTGGTTGGACCGGCCGGCCGGTCAATCCCCTGAGCTTGCGTGGCAGCAGCTGGGCTCCAGGCGAATTCTGTGCGCCCACCGTTCGGGCCCGGCGGGAGTTAACCGGATCAACACCATGGTATTTCGCTGGTTGCAGCGCCATGGCCAGATGGCAGGCCGCTTTGTCGACGATCAACAGGCGTATCCCGGGAGACTTTTTTCCCTGTTGGGTAATCACTATGATGCAGGGTTTTTCAACGGAGATCAGGGCTTTATCGCTGAATCTGAGGGGGGTTTGGTGGCCTGGCTGGAATCTTCCGATCAGTCACTGCGGTCTTTGTCGCCGTCCCGTTTGCCGCCGGTGGAGTCGGCTTTTGCAATGACGGTGCATCGCGCTCAAGGCTCAGAGTTTGGAAAGGTGCACTGTATTTTGCCGGCCAGTTCCTCCCCCTTGTTGACCCGGGAACTGCTGTATACGGCGGTCACCCGGGCGCGCCATGAAGTGGTCATCTATGCAGACCGCGCTGCCATCGAAAAGGCCGTGAGAACACCAGGCTCCAGGGGTTCGGGCCTGGCTGCACGTCTGCTGGCCTTGTCCAGGGTGGGCTCAGCGCCGGCTTTCCAGCCGTCACTGTTCTAACCTTTACTCGATTGGTCCCGGGCCATCAGTAAACCTTATGTATTCGAGCGGTGGCTGGCTCAAGCGGCAAAGCTGGCGGCGGGTTGCCGGGTTCGGGTAACATCCGCCCGCCATGAAGCTGACTGACTACCACTTTGATCTTCCCCAAGAGCTGATCGCCCAGCAACCCAGTGAGGCTCGCCAGGACAGCCGGCTGCTGCTGCTGGATCGAACCGGCGGCGCCGTGGAAGACCGTCAATTCGCCGAACTGCCAAACCTGCTGTGCGCCGGCGATTTACTGATTTTTAATGACACCCGAGTCATTAAGGCCAGGCTGCTGGGGCATAAGGCCAGCGGTGGCAAGGTGGAGGTGATGGTGGATCGAGTGCTGTCAGCCAGCACTGCCCTGGCTCAGATTCGCGCCAGCAAGTCCCCCAAAGCCGGCTCCAGGATTGTGATTGACGGGGTTACTATTCAGGTTACCGGCAGGCAGGGCAGCCTGTTTGAAATTCTAAGCCCTGAACTTTCCATCATGGATTTGCTGGAGACCCATGGCGACGTGCCTTTGCCGCCCTACATTCGGCGCCCCGCTGATGGCGCTGATGACGATCGCTATCAAACCGTCTATGCCCGAAACCCGGGCGCGGTGGCGGCGCCCACCGCCGGCCTGCATTTTGATCAGGCACTCCTGGACGGGCTGGAAGCGGCAGGGATAGGGCTGGACTATTTGACCCTGCATGTGGGGTCCGGCACCTTCCAGCCGGTGCGGGTGGAGCAGATCGAACAACACGTTATGCATGCTGAGTGGTGCCGGGTCAGCCCGGAACTTGCCCTGCGAATCGAACAAACCCGCAGCGACGGCGGCCGCATCATTGCGGTGGGGACCACCAGTCTCAGAGCCCTGGAGTCAGCGGTTTCCGATGGCCGTGTGGAGGCGTTTGAGGGCGATACCAACATCTTTATTTACCCCGGCGTACCCGTCACCAGCTGTGACGGGCTGATTACGAATTTTCATCTGCCCGAATCAACCCTGTTGATGCTGGTCAGCGCGCTGGCCGGGCGAGAGGCTATTCTTGATGCCTATCGCCATGCGGTGGAGCACCGATACCGCTTTTTCAGCTATGGCGATGCGATGTTTATCCGATGAGGTTTGAGCTCCTGGCAAACGACGGAGAAGCCCGCCGCGGGCGCCTGCACCTGAGCCACGGCACGGTGGATACGCCGGCCTTTATGCCGGTGGGTACTTACGGGTCGGTAAAAGGAATGTTGCCCGAAGCGGTGGCAGAGACCGGCGCCCAGATCATTTTGGGCAATACCTTTCACTTGATGTTGAGACCCGGCTGTGAGGTGATTGAGGCCCATGGCGGCCTGCACCAGTTTATGAACTGGCATGGACCGATTCTCACCGATTCCGGTGGATTTCAGGTGTTCAGTCTGGCCCAGCGACGCAAGATCACCGAGCAGGGAGTGGCGTTCCAATCACCGGTGGACGGCAGCCAGGTATTTCTGGGGCCGGAAGAATCCATGGCCGTCCAGCGCAGCCTTAATTCTGACATCGTGATGATTTTTGACGAGTGCACGCCGTATCCCGCGGATTTTGACAGCGCAGAAACCTCCATGAACCTTTCCCTGCGTTGGGCCCTGCGCAGCCGCCAGGCCTTTGCGGACAATCCCAACGCGCTGTTCGGTATTGTGCAGGGGGGCATGCATGAGTCCCTGCGCCGCCGCTCCGCTGAGGGGCTGATGGAGATTGGCTTTGACGGTTATGCCATTGGCGGTCTGTCCGTGGGTGAGCCGCCCCAGGAGCGCAACCGGGTACTGGGTTTGACCACCCCCTTGCTGCCGCCGGGCAAGCCCCGATACCTGATGGGGGTCGGAAAACCTGAGGATCTTGTTAAATCGGTGCAGATGGGGGTGGATATGTTTGATTGTGTTATGCCGACGCGAAATGCCCGCAACGGTCACCTGTTTACCCGCTTCGGTACTGTTCGAATCCGCAACGCCAAATACCAGAAAGACACAGCTCCCATTGATAGCCAGTGTGCCTGTTACACCTGTCAGAACTATTCCAGAGCCTATTTAAAGCATTTGGAGCGGTGCAACGAGATCCAGGCGTCTCAGCTGATGACGCTGCACAACATTCACTACTATCAGGAGCTAATGGCAGGACTGCGCCAGGCTGTGGAGCAAGGTCGCCTGGGTGAGTTCGTCAAAGACTTCTATGCGCAGCGGTCTATGCCATAATAGGCGGCTTAAATTGTGTTTTGTCGCCTGATGCCCCATATGGCTTTTAAGAGGCCGGACGGGCGGCAAACGACCCTTGTAAGTTTTATCCTGGTAGGTCAGCCCTGGCGTTGCCTGAGGCATAGCCAGGCAGCAAGGGAAACCCAAGCAATCGACTGCGGTGACCGTCGGTCGAACAATGTCCAATAATAAGGTGCGATATCCGTGGATTTCCTGATCAGTAACGCCATGGCCCAGACTGCGGGCTCGCCAGCCGGAGCCGGTATGGCCAATATCATCATGCTGGTGGTCTTCATCGGCATTTTCTACTTTTTGCTTATTCGTCCCCAGATGAAACGGCAGAAGGAACACCGCGCCATGGTCGAAAGCCTGTCCAAGGGGGACGAAGTGGTCACAGGCGGCGGCGTTCTCGGCAAAATCGTTGATCTGGGTGATGCCTTCATCACGGTGGAAATTGCCGCCAATACGCAAATTAAGGTCCAGAGTCACGCGGTTTCCGCCGTGATGCCCAAGGGCACCATCAAATCCAGCTGAATGATGCCGGCCCGGTCAACGCTTGACCGGGCATCCGAGAACAGGAAATAGACGATGAATCAGTACCCAGCATGGAAGTATCTGCTGATCGTAGCTGTGGTGGTCCTGGGCCTGCTTTACGCTTTGCCGAATATTTACGGTGAAGATAGAGCGCTGCAGATCTCAGCCCTGGGCGGTTTTGAGATGTCCGTGGCGGTTCGAGACGACGTGGAAACCGCGCTGCGGGTGGAGCAGATCCAGTCCAAGTCCATCGAACTGAGTGACGAGCGCATTTTGGTGCGCTTCTCCGATGACGAGCAGCAGCGCAGGGCCGCTGACCACCTGGCGGTGCACCTGGGCGGCAACTATGTGGTGGCGCCAAACCTTGCGCCGGCCACCCCAGACTGGTTGGCGGGCCTGGGCGGCAAGCCCATGGTGATGGGCCTGGATCTACAGGGCGGCGTGCACTTTCTGATGGAAGTGGACATGGAAACCGCCCTCCGGCTGGCCAGGGGACGCTATGAAGCCGACGTGAGAAACCTGCTGCGCAGCAACAACATTCGATACAAGTCTGCCCAGCTAACGCCCCAGGGCCTGACGGTCCAGCTGCGCAGCGACGCAGACCGAGAAGCGGCGGGTTCAGCCATCTTTAGCCAGCTGCCGGAGCTGACCCCTCAATACTTTGAAAACGGCGAGGTGTTCGGCATTCGGTTCAATATCACCGATGAAAAAATTGCTGAGATCACCAACACTGCCCTGCAGCAGAACATCACAACCCTGCGCAACCGGGTCAACGAATTGGGTGTCGCTGAGCCATCGGTGACTCAGCAGGGGCCAAACCGAATTGTGGTGGAGCTGCCCGGAGTGCAGGATACCGCCCGGGCCAAGCGCATCATTGGCGCAACGGCCACCTTGGAATATCGAGCGGTGTGCATGGGTGAAGATGCCTTTGGCGCGGCCAACTCAGGGCTAATTCCCCCCGGCTGCCGGCTTTATTACCAGAAAGACGGTAACCCGGTATTGCTGAACAAACGCCTGATTGTATCCGGTGAGCAGCTGATCGACGCTGCCGCGGGTTTTGACCCCACCTCCGGCACGCCCCAGGTTTCGGTCACCCTGAACAATACCGGCGGCAACCGGATGCGGGACTTCACCCTGGAAAACGTCAACAACTCCATGGCGGTGGTGTACGTGGAGCGCAAGAGCGTGACCCGGGAGGTGAACGGTGAGTTCATTACCGAGCCGGAAGTCGTCGAGCGAGTCATCTCTATTGCGAATATTCAAGAAGCTTTTGGCCGGCGTTTTCGAACAACGGGCTTAGATAGCCCCCAGGAAGCCTCAGAGCTGGCGCTGCTGCTGCGTGCCGGCGCCCTGGCTGCGCCGGTGGAAATTGTCTCCGAGAGCTTTATTGGCCCAAGCCTTGGTAAGGACAACATCGAAAAAGGCTTTAACTCGGTGAAAATCGGCTTCCTGCTGGTGCTGGTGTTCATGGCCATCTACTACCGCCTGTTCGGGCTGGTAGCGGATTTGGCCCTGTTCGCCAACCTGGTGTTGGTGGTGGCCTTGCTGTCCCTGCTGGGCGCAACCCTGACCCTGCCGGGGATTGCCGGAATCGTGCTGACGGTGGGCATGGCGGTGGACGCCAACGTGCTGATCTTTGAACGGATCCGGGAGGAACTGCGCAATGGCAATACGCCCCAGGCCTCGATCAGGGCCGGCTATGACAAGGCCTTTTCCACCATCGCTGACGCCAACGTAACCACGTTAATTGCAGCGGTTGTGCTGTTCACTTTTGGTACCGGCCCGATCAAGGGCTTCGCGGTGACGCTATCCCTTGGCATCATCACTTCCATGTTTACCGCCATCATGGGTACCCGGGCGGTCATCAACCTGATCTACGGCCGTCGCGCCCGGATCAAATCACTGGCCATCTGAGAATCTGTTATGGAATTTTTGAAAAAGCAGACAACCATCGACTTCATGGGTCAGCGCAAGCTGGCCTGGGGCCTGTCCGCGATCTTGCTGCTGGCCTGCGTGGCATCACTGGCGGTTCGTGGACTGAACTTTGGTCTGGACTTTACCGGCGGCACGCTGCTTGAAGTGGCGTATCCCGCGGCGGCGGATCTTGGACAGGTGCGTAGCGCTCTGACTAAGGCCGGCTACGCTGACGCGGTGGTCCAAACCTTCGGCGCGCCCAACGATATTGTGGTCCGCCTTCAGGGCTCGGAAGAAACCAGCAGCGTGGAGCTCAGCGGCAAAGTGCTGGAAGCCCTGCAGGGCGCCAGCGGCCAGACCCTGGACCTTCGACGGGTAGAATTTGTCGGCCCCCAGGTGGGCGAAGAGCTGGCTGAAAAGGGTGGCTTGGCCATGGTTTACGCCCTTATTGGCATCTTGCTCTACATTATTTTCCGCTTTCAGTGGAAGTTTTCCGTGGGCGCGGTGCTGGCCCTGGTCCACGACGTAATCATCGTGATTGGCCTGTTTTCTCTTTTGCAGGTGAGTTTTGATCTGACCGTGCTGGCGGCGATACTTGCGGTGATTGGTTATTCCTTAAACGACACCATTGTGGTCTATGACCGAGTGCGGGAGAACTTTCGCACGGTGCGTAAGGGTGAGCCTGAGTCCATCTTCAACCAGTCCATCAATCAAATGCTGTCCCGCACCCTGATGACATCCCTCACCACCTTGCTGGTGCTGCTGGCGCTGTTTTTCCTGGGCGGTGAAATTATCCACAGCTTTGCCCTGGCGCTGATTATCGGTGTGGTGGTTGGAACCTATTCATCAATCTACGTTGCTGGCAGCACGCTGCTGCTGCTGAAGGTCAGTAAGCAGGATCTGATGCCGCCGGTGAAAGAGGGTGCTGAGGTTAGCGGCCCTTAGGTTTACTGCTGCGCCGGCCGCGACACCTGGGGTTGCGGCGTTAATCAATCATCCAGTCCGGCGGTTGTCGGGCAGCAGGGGTGGCCACCGGCGATCTGCCGGGGCCACGGTCAGCCCACCAGGTTAGTCTTCGATGGGGTCGCCCATGCCTTTCAGGGGCTCTGTCAGCAGCGGCGATACGGTCTTTTTGATCTGTCCAACCAGCTTTAGGTTGCCAGCGATAATGTTGCCCGATTGTAGAAAATCGTCGGCACCGTCGAAATCTGTGCACATGCCTCCCGCCTCTCGAACCAGCAGGGCCCCGGCTGCAATATCCCAGGGCTTTAAGCCCAGTTCCCAATATCCGTCTACTCGCCCTGCAGCCACGTAGGCCAGGTCCAGCGAGGCTGAGCCTGCGCGGCGCATGTCGCCGGCCACTTCAAACACACCGCGAAACATTTTCATGTAGTCGTCCAGGGCTTCCCGGGCTCGGAAAGGAAAGCCCGTCGCCAGCAGCGAGCCCTGCATGGAGGTGCGATTGCTGACCCGTATGCGGTGATCGTTCAGGTAGGCACCGCTGCCGCGACTTGCGGTGAACATTTCTTCCCGGGTCGGGTCGTAAACCAGCCCATGCTCCAACACGCCTCGGGTTTTCACGCCGATGGAAATGGCAAAGTGGGGCAGGCCCTGGATGTAGTTCCGGGTGCCGTCCAGCGGGTCGATGATCCACACGGTCTCGGCATCTTTGGGCCCGGTGTAGCCGCTTTCCTCAGCCAAGATTGCGTGCTCAGGGTAGGCCTTTTGAATCTCATAGATGATGGTTTTTTCCGCAGCGTGATCGGCTTCGGTAACGAAGTCATTGCGCTGTTTTTCCACCACAGACAGGGCCTCGCTGCGGTTCAGCATACGGATCAGCACCCGGGCAGCGGAGCGCGCGCCCTTGATGGCGATATTGATGGCGGGTTGTGGCATGAAACGGTCCTTGCGGTAACGGTCAGTCGGGCGCGTTTGAGCGAGAATTGAGCGCAGAAATCCTGCGTCTGCGGGTTACAATGTCCAGATGCTGGAACAGATTCGCGTCATACTAAGCCATCCGACCCATCCAGGGAATATTGGCGCTGCCGCCAGGGCGATGAAAACCATGGGCCTTGAGCATCTGGTGATGATCAACCCGGCGGGTTTTCCCAGTGCCGAGGCCACCGCCAGAGCATCCGGCGCCGATGAACTGCTGGCCAGAGCCCGTATCGTCAGCAGCCTGGATGAGGCCCTTGAAGGGGTGCATTTTGTGCTGGGTACCAGCGCCAGGCTGCGCACCGTGCCGTTGGATCAGCTGCCGCCACGACAGGCTGCTGAGCGCGCTCTGGCACAGCCACCTGAGCTGGCCACCGCCTTGCTGTTTGGAACCGAAAGATCTGGCCTCACCAACGATGAAATTGATCGCTGTCATGCCTTGGTCAATATTCCCAGTAATCCCGACTATAGCTCCCTGAACCTGGGGGCAGCGGTGCAGGTGATTTGCTACGAGATGCGGGTTGCTGCGCTGTCGGCCAAGGACCTTAGCCCGGCCCAAATGCCGGAACATGTGCCTGCACCGGCAGACCAGGTGGAGGGTCTGATGGGCCATTTTGAACAAACCCTGCAAGCCATAGGGTTTCTCGACGGGCGCCAGTCCGTCACCATGCTCAAGCGGCTGCGCCGGCTGGTCCAGCGGACCGCACCCAGTGAGACGGAGATTCATATCCTGCGTGGTATTTTTGCCAGCTGTCTGAAGCGTCGACGGAACTAATCCAACACACTGCTGGTCTGCTGCTCTGATTGTAGGGTCCACATCTTGGCGTAATGACCTGCGGCGCTGACCAGCTGACGGTGGTTGCCTGCTTCAATCACGCCGCCGTTGTGCATCACGACGATCTGATCAGCGTTAACCACCGTAGCCAGTCGGTGGGCAATCATCAGGGTTGTTCGGCTATCCGCCAGGGCATCAAGGGCGCTCAGTATGGCCTGCTCCGAGGCCGAATCCAGCGCCGAGGTGGCTTCGTCAAACACCATGATGGGAGGCTGCAACAGCAGCATGCGGGCGATAGCGATGCGCTGTTTTTCGCCTCCTGATACCTTCAGGCCCCGCTCACCCACCTGGGTTTCCAGCCCCTCTGGCAGCTGTTCAATGAAGGTGGTGAGGTTGGCCGCCGCTGCCGCGGCTCTGATCTGCTCTTCGCTGGCTCCGGGTACCCCGTAGCCGATGTTGTAAGCAATGGAGTTGTTAAACAGAACCGTGTCCTGGGGCACCACGCCAATCTGCTCGCGCAGGCTCTGCTGAGTGACCGTGCTGATGTCCTGGCCATCGATGAGTATGCGTCCGCTGTTGGGCTCGTAAAGACGAAACAGCAGCCTGACTAAGGTTGATTTTCCTGCGCCGCTGGCGCCTACCACCGCGACTTTCTTGCCTGGCTCAAGCTCAAGTGAAAAGTCATGCAGCAGGCTGCGGTCTTCCACGTATCGAAACGACACGTTTTCAAACTTCACGCCGCCCTGGCTAACCTTCATGGCCGGCGCGTTGGGCTGATCCTTTATCCCAGGCTGCTGGCGCAGCAGCCTGAACACGGCCTCGATGTCTGCCAGGGCCCGCTTAATTTCTCGATACACGAAGCCGAGAAAATTCAGTGGAATAAACAGCTGCATCATATAGGCGTTGACCATAACCAGGTCGCCCAGGCTGAGCTGGCCATCTGCCACACCATTGGCGGCCAGTAGCATGATGGCGGTCATGGCGCCTGATACTACCAGCGCCTGGCCGATGTTAAGCGCTGCCATAGACAGGCGATTGCTGCGCCTGGCCACTTCCCAACTTGCCAGATTTCGGTCGTACTCTTCGGCTTCAAAGGGCCCACTGGCAAATACTTTGACGGTCTCAAAATTGAGCAGGCTATCAATGGCCCGGGTGTTGGCGGCGTTGTCTGCCTCGTTCATCTGCCGCACGAAGCCGGTACGCCACTCCGTGGCAATCACCGAAAAGGTGATGTACAGCGCCACAGCAACAAACACGATGACGGGATAGTGCCAGCTGAAATTGACCGCCAGAATAATCGCCACCATGGCGATTTCCAGCAGGGTAGGGAGTATGTTGAAGAGCATAAAGCGCATCAGGAAGCTGATGCCATTGGTGCCCCGGTCGATGTCTCTGGCCAGCCCGCCGGTGCGCCGCTGGAGGTGAAAGGCCAGCTCCAGCTCATGCAGGTGTTTGAACACTCTAAGGCCTATGCGGCGCATGGCCCGTTCCGTCACCCGACCAAAAATTGTATCGCGAATCTCGCCAAAAATAATGGTGGCCATGCGCAGGGCGCCATAGCCAAGCACCAGGGCCAGGGGCACCACGATTACCGGGTTGGCGGATGAATCCAGGGAATCGACGATGTATTTCATCGCAATGGGCAACAGCACCGTGGCAACCTTGGAGGCAATCAGAAACGCCATGGCCAGGAACACCCGCAGGGGAAATTCCATGAAGTAAGGCACCAGGCTCTTTAGCGCCTGCCAATCGCCGCTGAACTGGCGATCAGGCTGTCGTCGATCTCCTCTCACAGTCGTTCAGCGCTTAGTCAAATGAGTTCAGCAACGGACTGCAGCAGCGTCTTATTGTCGGTGGGTTTTCTTAGCAGGCGGTCAATGCCCGCCGCGGAAGCGCTGGAAGAATCGGCGAAATGGCTGTAAGCGGTGAGCATAATGCAGGGGATTTCCGGACGCAGTTTGCGTATCTGTCGGACCAAGTCTACACCACTCATTCCCGGCATAGTCTGATCGGTGATAACCACATCAAACATTTGCGGAGCCTGGGAAAATTTTTCCAGCCCAGAGTTTCCGTCGTAGGCCGTCTGCACAGTCATTCCAGCGTGTACAAACAGTTCGCGCAGGAAGGTTGCAACCTGACGGTCATCATCGACAACCAAGATACTTCGGCCTTCCAGGGATCCACTGGGACGCTCAGGGGCAGCGAGTCGTTGAAAACTGCTGGCCTGTTGCAGGGTTACAGGAAACGCCGCGATCACCGAGGTGCCCACGCCCATGGTGGTTTCAATAAGAATGTTTCCGCTGTGGGCTTTTGCAATGCCTTGCACCACCGATAAGCCCATGCCGGTGCCCTGGCTGGGCCGCTTGGTGGTGAAGAACGGTTCAAAAATCCGTCCCCGCAGATCCTCGGGGATGCCGCTGCCGGTGTCGCTGACAACGATGCAGACGTACTCCCCTTCCAGCTGGGTCATGCTGATGGCGCATACCCGGCCGCTCAGGTTGTCAATTTTCAGTTCCACCGCTAGCACACCGCCGCCTGACATGGCGTCACGGCCATTGAGGCACAGATTCATGACCAACCGCTCCAGACTGACAACGTCCATGGCAAGCAGGGTATCCGGCGCGGAGCAGGTATAGCCAAATTCCACGCCCTTGTGCAACAGTGGCTCCACCATCTTCAGCGCCATGGCCAGAGTTTCGTTGGCCTTGATCACCTGGGGCTTGGCGTTGGGCACGGATCTGCTAAAGGTCATCAGCTGAGATACCAGCTCGCGGCCATTGGTTGCTGCGCTGCGAATGCTGTCCAGAAAATCCTGCAGTTGGTTATCGCCCGACTGCTCTGCCCGCATCTCAGCCAATTCTGAAAACCCCAAGATGGTGGCGAGCATGTTGTTAAAATCGTGGGCGATGCCGCTGGTGAGCCGGCCCACGGTGTCCATTTTCTGGCGCTGCTGAAGTTCTCTCCGAAGACGCTCCCGTTCGGTGACATCTTTGACGATGGTTACGTAGTGGCTGGAACGGCCCGAGTCATCCAGCACCGGGGCCAGGGTGATCTCAAAGGTTAAGTGGTCGCCATTGGGTCGTCGTTGCTCAATGCTGAGAAAGTACGGCTGGTGATGTTTGATGGCATTGCGTACCTGGGATCGAGTTACTTCATCCAGTTTGACCATGCCAATATCCCTGGTGGGGCGGCCAACGAGTTGTTCTCGACTGACCCCAGCCATCACGCTAAAGGCCTTATTGACGTAAACCACAGTCATGTTGTCGTCGGTGGTTGTGATGAAAACGCCGTCGGTCATGGACTCCAGGGCGCGATTTCGGGTTTGCAGCTTGGATAGGGTTGTCAGGCGGTCGGTAGCATCTCTGGCGATACCAATAATGCCGATGGTTCGCCCCGCTGAGTCGTAAACCGGTGCCCGGGTTACCTCCATGACCACCCGTTCGCCCCTGACGGTTGTGATGGCCTCTTGAAAAAACCTGGCCTTGCGAGACTCGATCACCAATTTATCCTGCTTCGCGATAACCGGCAGAATTTCGGGGGGAATCACCTCCTCAGGGCGCATGCCCATGATCTGGCGATCGCCGAGGTTCCAGAAGTCACGAAAGGCCTGATTTCCTTCGACGTAACGCCCTTCCAGATCTTTGTAAAAAATCAGATCCGGTGAAAATTGCCACAGGGTTTGAGACAGCATCCTGGCCTGGTCCAGCTTGTCTTCAGCGATGACCCGCTGATTGATTTCCTGTCTGAGCCGGCGGGTGGCGAAAATTCCTCGCAGGGAGTCCGCGAAACGATCGACGACCCGGCCCAGCCGGTTGATCTCTGTCCGGGCTAGCGCCGCCGGGTCGCTGCAGTAAAGCTTCAGCAGGCCGACGCCATCTAAGCGGTAGATGACCTGCACCCCGGATTTGATCGACGGTTCAACGGCAATGGCCAGAAAATCTTCCTGAGCATTGTCAACCCGAATCGGTTCACCCTGGGCGATCTTTTTTGGCATCGGGTGATCTGAATTGACGCGATCCAGCCCATCTCGGGCTCGTGGGTAGCTGGCGAACAGCACAAAATCTCCGGACTCCAGTCCCTCACCGGGTTCAATCAGCCAGACCGCGCCGTAGGAAAGCTGCAGGTGGCGAACGGTTTCGCTGAGGAACTCAACACAGGCCTTATACGGATCGCCTACGCCCCGAATCGCCAGGGACAGGTTATAGAGTTTCAGCAGCTCATTGACAGCGCCAGGCGGCCCAAGACCAGGGGATCGCCGATCATCTTGTCGTTTAAGCATGAAATCTTGCCAAGGCCATGGCCTTGTTGTGGATGGCGAAATAGCGATCACCGGTGCTGGCAATTTCTGCCAGGCTGGTGACGCCCAGCAGCGGCACTGGGGTGCCTTGCTGAATCAGCCCAATTTCCTGTTCGAAGCGATCCTGGCCAAACAGGGTTTTGCGCGCAATGCAGCTGACCAGCAGCTGGGCGCGGGTGTTGCTGGCCGTTGCGCGAAGGGGCAACGGCAGCTCTTTGGCCGCCTGCTCCAGGCTCCCGGGTTCCGCCTGGGCAATATAAAGTGTGGCGTTTTCTCGCACTTCGGCGGCCATCAGCAGGCTGCCGGATGGATCCACTTTGATGGGTATGCGGATAACGGGTTCACCGCCATCTGCCTGGGCTATGGCTAGTGGATGTTGACGGCTAACGCGTTCGATAAATTCCTCATGGTCGCGGATCCGCAGCGAGGCGGGTAAGGCATCACGATAGACCGGGTAGGCAGACTCCCAGTTAATCTCAATGATCCGATTGCCTTCACAGCGGGTGGCGACCATCGGTCCCGCAATGGGCTTCCAGCCGTGGTTCAAATTCAGCGAACAGCTCATATCAATCATTGCCAGCACAGCGCCATCAAGGGCCGTTTCTGAGCCGCTGAACACGCAGTGATCGGAGGCAAAGGAATGGTTTCCTGCACCTGCACCTAGATAGTTCACCGATGGACCCCAGTGGTCGAAGGAAAGGCGTTTGAACCGATGAATATCAAATTCGGGGACGCCAAAAAAAATCAGCGCCGTTGGCTGTTTGCCCGAATCATCGATGCTCCGTTTGCTACGGATGATAATTTCGCTGGGGTCGTGATCGCCGACTAACTGGGGCGGCTGCAGCAGGGGCAGGGCAATGCCTATGGCGCCCCGGTCCTGCCACTGACCATTGGCCACCAAACCCGGGAAATGGGCGCCGAAAGCCGCAATATTTCGTTGCTGCAGGCCCTTTGCCAGGGTTTTTAACGCGGTGGGGTCTTGACTAGCGAAAAGCACCATCAGCGTTGTACCGGGCGGTCTAGGAATGGCTTCCAGCTGATCCAGCAAGCCCGGAATTGTTGGGGAATCAACGTACATGGCGATTATCCTCGAATGATTCTGGGTCGATGTAAAGCTCCCGCGAATTTAATAACCAAGCTCCCAGCTTAAATGATCACAATCTCGTCACTTTGTTTAACAGTGACAAAGTTCCGGCTGGTCTAATATTAGTGCCCAGGACGCTTTGGAAAAGGATAGCTCCATGCACAAAACGCTTTCTCAGTCGAAGGAATACGACATCTCTTGGATCTCCGGCAGCCAATGTCTGCTGGTGGCGGTTCGTGATGGTGTGCATGGCTTCCGCGGCGTCAGCCAGTTTTTTTCCAGTCTGCGTGAGGCTCGTTGCACTGAAAACGCTGCAAGTTGGCTGCTGGATCTGCGCCAGGCCCGTAAAATTCCCGATGAGCTGTGGACCTGGGTTGATGCCTCCTGGTTTCCTCAGGTTGTCGGTGAAGGCCTAAGGCGGCAGGCGCTGGTGCTGCCTGAGGCAGCCGCCGGCAGAGCCCAGTGGCGAAGCCTGAAAGTGGCTTCATTGGAAAATCAGGTGTTCACCAGCGTACCCCGGGCGATTATGTGGCTAGGCACTGATTTTGGCCGACCGCCGGAACGTCAACGCCGCACCGCCGGCCGCAAGCTGCAGGCCCGAATCTAGCAGCCTCCCAACTGACTCAAGCGCTCTTGCGACGTGGTCGCTTGCTCGCAG
>CAYGPO010000085.1:0-2573 GCA_964351665.1 uncultured Gammaproteobacteria bacterium
GTCCAATCTGGACTCGCCAGCTGAGCCGGGTCATCCGACCTTCATGAATAATGCGGGCTAGGAGTCTGTTTAGCGAAGTCTCAGGTTCTGGCCATGCCGCGTGCAACCGCTGCTCGGCCGCCAATATGGGCTACCCAGCGTTGAATATGGGGCCAGGGTACAAGGCCCTGGGGTAGCCGGCAGGCGGAGGTCGCCGCTGACGGGTAGCCCAGCAGGTCAGCGACGGTCAGCTCATCACCCACCAGATACTGGCGATCGCGCAAGCGCTGGTTAAGCACCTCAAACAGACGCTGGGCAGATTCAACAAAATAGCCAACCACCCGGTCATCTTCCACCGGGATAATTTCGCTGAACATAAACTGACCCGCCAGCGCCGGACTCATGTCCGATGCCATCATGCCAATCCACTGGTACATATCCCGGCGTAATTTCAGATCCGTTGGCATCAGTCTTCCAGCTTTTTCACAGGCATAAAATGCAATGGCCATGCTGCCATAAACCGATTCTCCCTCGTCAATCAGGAAAGGCAGTTTGCCGAAGGGGTTGAGGGCCAGCATTTCCGGGCTGCGGTGCTCGCCGGCTGCTAGATCGGCGCTGGCGGTGTCGTACTCAAATCCCAGTTCTTCCAGCACAACCTGGGCTTTCTGTCCGTTGGCGGTGGGTACCGTGTAAAGCAGCATCGCGTTTCCTTAGGTTAGCAGCATGTTGACGATCAATCCGTGGATGACCGAACCGTGGGGACCTATTCGCCCTGCTCCAAAATCTCAACCGGCGGGTCGTCCGCAATGCCATAGGTCATTAGCGCAAAGGCCTTTTTGCCTTCCTCAATCAGGCCGTAAACTTCCGCCGCCCGGCCACCGATCTGGGCCACCATGGCCTCGTGGGTGGCCAGCCCGAGGGTTTTCCAGCGCGCCATCTGCTCATCGTTGGGCTGGTGCATGGTGACACCCAGCTCATCAAAACCTTCGGCAATCCGGCTGATCTCTGCCCGGATCAGGCGCCGGCCTTCAGCGGTTTCGTCCAGGCTGTTGACTACCCTGCGCTGACCTTCGGAACCCAGGGTCTTAAACCAGTCAAGGTTCGCCACGTTAAGGCCGGTATCCAGTGCATGGCGGGTCATATTGAAATGTTTAGCTTCCCGGGAAATCCCACCGATGGCGAACATCCCGATACCGCCCTGGCCACTCTCAATTAATCCCGTCTGCAGGGACGGAATCACCTCGGAGAAAGTCACCGGGATCAGGTCCGCGCCGATGGCCTCGCCGAACATTCTTGAGCCCAGGGCGTTGGACGAGCGCATGGATAAACCCGCCGCATCCTCGGGCACCAAAATAGGTTTGCGCGAATAAATGTGAAACCAACCCACCTCCGACCAGCTGAGCAGCGCCAGGTTTTTTTCCGCCAGCAGTTCGCGAAAAATTGGCGTGAGGTATTCATCAATCACAAAATCCGCTTCTGCCTGGGTCTCAAACAAATAGGGCGCAATCAGCACGCTAAGCTCCGGCACCACCGTGGCCAGCCCCTGCAGAGAAAACCCGCTGATCTGCAGCCGACCCCGGCGCAGGTTCGACAGGGCCGTTTCTTCACTACCGATTTGCCCGGTGATGAATAAATCCAGCCTCGTGTCTTCAGGCATACCTGCGCGGTAGCGTTCGCCGAAGCGCAGCCAGCCGTCGTGCCAGGGTGTGTTGGGAACCGCCAGGGAAGATACTCGGACAACGTGGGCAGCAGGCGCGTCCGCAGCCTGCCGATCACAGGCCGCCAGCAGCACCAGCAAAAAACCTACCAGAACCATCTTTCGTTTCATCGGCATGGGCCTATCAAACCGATTCCGCCGCCAACCAATTGCTGACCCAGCGGCTGTGTTGCTCGGCGGCTATCTGAACATCGGGCACCGTTTCGCTGGATTGAACCCCGGCGGATTCCGGGCGACCGTGTAAAACGGTCACGCAGCCTGCGGCACGGCTCAGCACGTCGCTGATGTCCGAATTCAACA
Source organism: uncultured Gammaproteobacteria bacterium (assembly GCA_964351665.1). Classification (GTDB taxonomy): domain Bacteria; phylum Pseudomonadota; class Gammaproteobacteria; order Xanthomonadales; family SZUA-38; genus JANQOZ01. Next base: position 1,997 of record CAYGPO010000085.1, read on the forward strand.
CCGCCTGCCAGAGCCTGCTACCAGCAGAGCCGCTGCGCAGGGCGTCAAACAGTGCCGCCTGGAGCAACGTCGGATCTGGCCCGCTGGCGCTGGCTACCTTATGCACCCGGTTGTTTTCATACCAGGGGAAAAACAGATAGCCCTGGCGAATGCGTCGCCAAAGATGCAGCAGATGCCCGCCGCAGGGGTCGATATCCAACTCGGGCCAATAGTTATCGGGATCTATTTGTTCACCTGCTCCCGGGCATATTGGCCCATGCAGGGCCACCGGCAACGCCGGATGCATTTGCGTTAGATGGGCTGCCACGGCGGCGCCGCCGCCAAGGGCAATGACGCCGAGGGTTTTACCAGGCTCAATGAACTGCCGGGACAGCGCCTCGGCCACCGCCGCAACGCCAGCCGGAGCTGGCAGCACTACACTGGTCTCTCCATGACCTGGTAGGTCCGGCGCCAGCACGGTGCACATATCCCCCAGACTATCGTTAAGGGACTGGGCAAAGGCGGCAACGCCATCAGCCGACGATGCCGGCTCATGCAATACCAGCACCTGGCGGCTGCCATTGCCCCAGCGCAGAAC
>CAYGPO010000085.1:2673-20653 GCA_964351665.1 uncultured Gammaproteobacteria bacterium
TGTGGTCATCGCTGTGGTCATCGCTGTGGTCAATAAATGCTTCCGACGGACATGGTCGAGGGCAAAAATTTTCCACAGCTTCGGTTGCAGGCACCTGACCAATAAGCTCTCGGATGCGAGCCCGCAAGATTGCCGGATTCATCGACGCCGACTCAACTCTCACCTGGGCGGGGACATCGCTTAATCGGGGCGCATGGAGCGCCAGAGGGTCCGCCTCCCGGTACAGGATATTGACTGGCACCGTGGTGCGGTTGATCACCGGTAACGCGTCGAAGGCAAATGCGGCCATGTAGCCTCGGCGATAGTCTTCTCCGGCATACAGGTAGTCATGGACGTATCCCTGGGAAACCTCTGCCGGGGCCTGGTCAAAATCCATCCGGGCTTCGGGTCGTTGGTCAAACCAGGGGAAAAAAACCGACTGTTCAGCCAGTTTTCCCCAAAGCCGAATCAGGTGACTGCCATCCCAACGCACCGGATTGGGTTCAAAGTAATTGGCCTGGATGGTGGCCCGTTCGGCCAGGTCAAACACCGGCAGGCCGTCCAATACCAGGTGGGCCACCCGCTGGGGAAACTGGTCAGCAAAGGCCAGCGCAATCTCAGCGCCGGTGTGAACACCGGACACAATGGCCTTATCAATGCCAACCCCATCGAGCAGCTGGGCCAGGTTACTGGCGAAATCCATAATGGTGGGCTGCACCACAGGGAGCAGCTCAGACATGCCGAAGCCCGGGGTATCAGGGGCAATTACAAAGTAGTCCTGGGCCAGCTCTTCCATCAGAGCAACCATGGTGGCGGAGGTCTGGGGCGACTGATGCAGCAACACCACCGGCGGGCCGCTGCCGGCGTAACGCAGATGATTTCGCCGGCCGTCGATGCTAACGGTTTGACGACGTATGCAGCTCATGGGGCCGGACTGTCTTCTACCAGCTCCAGGTATTCCCCGGCGGCGCCCTTGAGCACCACGCTGCGACGGCCGTTGTAGGGCGCGCCATCATGGGCGGCAGGGATGCTCAGCCACTTATCTCGGTATTGATTAATGTCGTCAACCAGAAAGGTCACCATGGCAATACCGCCGGGCATGCCTTCGCTGGTGAGTGAGCGGGCAACCACCTGGTCGGGATAGTCGTCCAGCTCCAGCAGAAAGCGCCGGGACAGGGGCACGATGGTCAAAGGGTACAGGGTATCTGCCGGCATTCCCCAGGCGTTGGACAGCACGCCGACCCGGTAATCGTAAGGGCCGTTTACCGGCATGCCTAATATGTCCTTGTAAAAACCATCGAGCACCGTTCGATCTTTGGCCGCCAGCACCATGATGAAGACCCGGTCCACCGGGCTGGTAGCGGGCAACAGGCCAAATCCCGAGTTGTCGCTTTGGCCTATCCGGGTGAAATACAACAGTTCGCCGGAGGGGCCAATGGCCTGCATGGCCTTGATCAGGTTTTTATCCGTCAGATACGCGGGTTGACCAATGACCGTAAAGTGGGGGCTATCCTCCAGGGTTTGATTAAGCCCGTCCGGGTCTTCCACCAAAATCTCAATGGCATTCCAACCCTCGGTTTTGAGCGCCTCATAGTTACCCTGATCCGGGGTCTGAACAAAGCGTAAATACACCGGCTCTTTACTTTCCGGCTGCAGAATTTCATAGCCATTATCAGCTACCTCAGGGGCATTCCAGCTGGCCGCAAGCACTGCCCCCACCTCGCCCTGGGCCACCTTTTGGTAATTAAGGGTTTGCTCATAAATGGTGGCAACCTCGGTTGGGTCGCCGACCATCACGGTCACCATCAGGATCGCTTTTAACATGGCTTGATAATGTCTCGTTCAAGGAGGCGGCCGATGGCGGCTGCCTGTTGGTCTTCGAAAAACTGCCGCTGGGGCACCTGGTAGCTGGCACCGTCCATCAGCCCGTTGGCCTGGTGGACTGGCGGCCCGGAATACATGTGCTGAAACAGTTCCAGGCGCTGCCTGGACAACAAATTAGGCATGCCCGGACGATTGCGATAGCGGCGCAGCGCCGCCAGATCCAGCTCGGCTGTCGCGGTGGAGGTCTCGCCGGTGTCAGCCTCCGCCAGCACCAAGCCCCGGTAGTCGACAATCTTGGACATGCCGTCGGTTGAATGTGCGGGAATCCCTGCGTTATAGATGCCCGCACTGTTCGCTGACACCACATAAACCAGATTTTCAATCGCCCTGGCTCGCTTGGCGATGTCTTTGGGGGTAAGGTTTGGGCTGCTCACCTCGCTGCTGGGGTGGGCAATGATTTCCGCCCCGGCCATCGCCAATGCGCGACTAATTTCCGGATAAAGAATCTCCTCAGAAGCCACGCAGGCGATCCGTCCCAGCTCGGTGTTGGCCACGGGGAAAACCCCTTCGATGCCGTAGCGGTCCAGATAGGCGTCCCACACATCGTGGGGCGTTGGCGCGTACATGGAGATCAGCCGTCGATAGCGCAGTACCACGTCGCCGCTGTCGTTGATCAGGAAGCAGGTTTGGAAATAAATATCCGGAAAATAGGGATCAACTTCGTAGGTGTTGCCGGCAAGAAAGATTTTGTTATCCGACGCCACCTTGCCCAGGGCCTGGTATTCCGGCCCATCGAATTGGATCGCTGCCAGGTCTCTCCACACGGGGATCGGTTCACCAGCGGGGTAGCTGGTAAGAAAATACTCCGGCAACACCACCAGCCTCACGTCGGGTCCGGTAAACGCCTTGGCTGCGCGGATCTGCGCCCCAATGCCATAGATGGTTTCCAGCATCCGAGCCCGAGCTGCCGGTCCTTCCAAACCATTGACGGCGTAACAGGCGGTCTGCAGAGCAATCGCCTGGTAGGCCGGGTGGCTAGCGCTCAAGTTCTGTCAATTCATAGAAGGTCTGCATGTAACCACCCACCGCGCCGCGGACAAAAATGAAGTCGTCATCAGCAGTGCACCAGACCTGATAGGGGGGATGCTCTTCCGGCAGCCCTCCCTCTGCGGTATCGGTGTACTGAAACTTATGGCAATCGAAGGTACCAGCGGGCACCTCGATGGTCTCATCGCCCAGATACTCAAGACCAAAACCCACCCGAAACAGCAATGGCCCGGTCGCTCCGCGATGGTCAGGTGAGGTCAACATCATGTTCGGGAAATACTGTTTTTTCGGCCCCGATAGATCAAAACAGGCAAAACACATGCCATCGGCCACCAGGGGATGGGTACCCAGCCAGCGCACGGGCTGGTCAAGCTCTAGGCGCTGACTCAGGCGACCGTCGCGCTGGTTAAAAGACTCACACTCCGCCACCGTGTCGGTAAAACGAAACCAGGCGCTGCCCTCAAACTTATCGGCGATGGTCAGTCGGTTGAAACAGTCCAGGGGTGCCCAGTTCTTATCCCAACTAAGGGTCACGTCCCGCAGCACCGAGGGTGCATCGTCAATCTCACAATGGGCGCTCAGGGTGCGGGCACCATCGCCGTGCTTGGTGATGATGAAAGTTTCCCGGCCGCGCTCCTGGCCCATTCGTTCAGGCTTAGTGCTGGTATAAAGCAAGGTGCCGCGAATCGTTTGATGGTCCATGGTTAAACTCCTATTAAATGTAAGCCCAGCGCTGCATTAACCAGCAGCCCTGCCCAGATGACGAGAACAAACGGTTTGGCCTTTTTGAGGGAGGCGGAAATTGTTGCGTTCACCTCAGCATCTGCGCCAACGGTAACCAGCTTGCCAAAGGCCGGCCCGAATGACTTCAAATTAACCCGAATCAACAGACCCATGGTCATCAGTATGGCGAAAACAATCAGCTTCCAAGCCACCCAATCCGCCCCAATCAGCCCATCACCCATCAGCGAATGGATAGACAAAGCCAGCAGCCCGGAAATAACTGCCACCCTGGCCCACCAATCTATCTTAGTAAGGATAACCGCCTGGCCGTGACTGATATGTAGTTTGATCACCGTTGCGACCCACAGCAGGCCAAAAATCCAGACCCCAACCACGGACAGCCCGGACATCTGCACCAGGCCCAGCTTCCAACACAGGTGAAAACCCGTGGGCAGCATCAGCGCCATACAAATTCGCGGAGCCTGATCCACAAACAGCATGATGTTGGCCGCGGTGCGTCTGGCCTCCACACCCAGAGAGCCGTCAGCAATGAACTTGCTGGAATAAAACACTCCCAAATCACCACCCAGCCAGTAAACAAACAGCAGAATGTGGAATAACTTCAGAAATAAAATTTCGCTCATGGCAGGGCGCCTGGTGGGGACGATCACAATTGTACTAAAAGCATAACTTTAGTACCAATCAGGCCGCCGGGTTCACGCCCCAACAAGGCCTGGCCACTGGGGTTTTTCACCGTTAATTTCATGACGGGCATCACGCCACATCGGTTGACGAAACTCTCAGCTTCACGCGTGTCCAGACCTGCCCGGCACAACAACCACGGCAAACACGGATCTGTTTGGCGCAACAGCAGCTAAACTGAGCTACATTAATATCAACAAGCGCCGGGCATCGTTTGCAGCAAAACCTGCCTCGACTCAATCGCCACAACCTAACCCAACAGGACTTTCGGGGCTATTTAACGGCAATGGAAGCCAGACCCCGCTAAACATTTGCGGCCACCTAAAGCTAAAGGCGTCTATGTCATGATCCAAATATCAGAAATCAGCATCCGCCCCAGGTATCTGCTGCTGTTTGGGGCCCTGATGGGGACACTCAGCACACCGGGATACGGGCAAATGATGTGCAGTGGAGAGCTGCACGTAGGGTATTACCTGGAAGACCCGCTGAATAATCCCGAAGACCCGGTGCCAGGGTCATTATTCCTGAACATTCCTGACAGCGATGGCGCTTTTGCTGGCGAGATGTATTTCACCTATCAGGGCTGCCAGTCCGAAAACCTGGGGGCCGTGGCCGGCACCCGGCAATCCAATTCCCTCAGCGGCAATTGGGCGGGCACCGTGGACAACACCAGCCAGAGCGGCGGGTTTGTTGGCAGCCAGGCTAATCCTGGCGTATTCAGCGGCACCTATAGCGTGGATGGCGGCAAGCAGCAAATTGTGGTTGAAGACTGCGTGGAGTATTTCATCGCCGCCAATGGCACCTGGACCCTGTCATCCATCAACCAGCCGGCACCCAACGACGACCTGATCGATTACCTTGATGGGCGAATCACCTGGCAGGCGGTGGATAACGCGCTGTTCGCCCACTGTCAGCTCATCGATGTGGCTAGGGCAAACTGCAATGAGTCTTCAGCCGTGCTCTGGCAATCACTGGCCCAGGCCACCGCTGAACAAATCGATATCCCCCTGGATCTGCTGGTCGATGGCGATGAGTATTTAGTGAGCTGCGGCCAGTTTGACGACCAGGCGGCGCCCCTGGCATTCAGCAAAGCCCTGTTCGTTCAGGACGGAGTGGCGGTGGCGCCGGCCCTGTTTGCCGATGGCTTTGAATCCACCGGCAATAGTCCTCAATGACCCACTGAGGACACATCCCCGGGCCATGCACCCATGCATGCAGCCCTACTCACACCCGGCCCGTTGATGTCGTACACTGTTGCGCTTCCGATTTCAGCAGTCACAGGTGAGACGATCATGAACCGCGTGTTTAATTTCAGTCCCGGGCCGGCGGTTTTGCCGCTGGAAGTGTTGCAGCAGGCGAGCGCCGAAATGTGTGACTGGCGGGGCACCGGTATGTCGGTGATGGAAATGAGCCATCGGGGCAAACAGTACCTCTCCATCTATGAACAGACCGAAGCAGACCTGCGAGAACTGATGGGTATCCCCAGCAGCTATAAGGTGCTGTTCATGCAGGGAGGCGCCACGGCCCAAAACGCCCTGGTGCCTATGAATCTGCTGCGCGGACGAACCAGCGCTGATTACATCAACACCGGTGCCTGGTCCACCAAATCCATTAAAGAGGCCGGTAACTACTGCACGGTGAACGTGGCAGCCAGCGCTGAGACCAGCGGATTTACCCATGTGCCCAGCGCCGACACCTGGAGCCTTGATTCGGATGCCGCCTACGTGCATATCTGCTCCAACGAGACCATTGGCGGCGTTGAATATCACTTTGTCCCTGACACCGGCGAGGTTCCGCTGGTGGCAGACATGTCCTCTAATATTCTGTCCCGGCCCGTGGACATCACAAAATTCGGCTTGATTTACGCCGGCGCCCAAAAAAATATCGGTCCAGCTGGCGTCACCATCGTGATTGTTCGGCAAGACCTGATCGGTGATGCCCTGCCGGTGACCCCGTCGGTGTTTGACTACAAAAAACAGGCCGACAAGGACTCCATGCTCAACACACCATCAACCTACGGCATTTACATTGCCGGACTGGTATTCCAGTGGCTCAAGCAGCGAGGCGGGCTGGCGGCCATGGAAACCCGCAATCGGCAGAAAGCGGCCCTGCTTTATCAGCACCTGGACGCCAGCGACTTTTTTCAAAGCCCCGTTGCAGTGGCTGATCGATCCCTGATGAACGTGCCGTTCAGGCTAAAAGACGATGGGCTGAACGAGGCATTTTTGCAGGGCGCTGAAGAGCGTGGAATGCTGCAGCTCAAGGGTCATCGGTCGGTGGGAGGCATGCGAGCCAGCATTTATAACGCCATGCCCATAGAGGGTGTGCAGGCGCTGGTAAGCTACCTGTCAGAATTTGAAAAGCAGCACCGATGACAGAGCGTTAGACCATGGCTTTTAAAATACTCACGCTGAACAATATCTCTGTGCGCGGCCTGGACCGATTGCCACGAGACCGATATGAAGTCGCCTCCGAAATCAACCATCCCCACGCCATCATGATTCGCTCGGCCAAAATGCACGGTATGGACATACCCCAAAGCCTGCTGGCGGTAGGCCGAGCAGGGGCCGGGACCAACAACATTCCCATAGATGAACTGTCCAGCCGGGGCATCCCGGTATTCAATGCCCCTGGCGCAAACGCCAATGCCGTCAAAGAACTGGTGCTGGCAGGAATGCTGCTGGCAGCCCGCAACATTTGCCAGGCCTGGCGCTACACCCTTGAGCTAAAGGGCAGCGATGGTGAGCTGGCCAAGGCGGTAGAAAAGGGCAAAAAAGCCTACGTGGGTTATGAATTGCCGGGGCGAACCCTGGGGGTGATTGGCCTGGGAGCCATTGGGGTGGAGGTGGCTAATGCTGCCCACCTGCTGGGTATGAAGGTGCTGGGTTTTGATCCCGCCATTACGGTCCGGCGTGCCTGGCAGCTATCGGCGGGGGTTGAACAGGCATTGTCTCTGGACGATCTATTTTCCCGCTCAGACATGGTTAGCGTCCATGTGCCTTTGATGGAAATGACCCAACACCTGGTGAACGCCGACCGGCTAAACCTAATGGGCAAAGGCGGTGTGGTATTGAACTTCTCCCGCGCCGGCATCGTCGACGACCAAGCCATGATTTCGGTCCTGGACAGCGATCACCTCAGCGCCTATATCTGCGATTTCCCCACCGGCGAACTCAAAGACCACAGCAAGATTGTGGCTTTACCTCACCTGGGCGCATCGACCCGGGAAGCTGAAGAAAATTGCGCCGTGATGGTTGCCAATACCCTGCGGGAATTTCTTGAGCACGGCAACGTCCGCAACTCGGTGAATTTCCCCGAGGCGGTTCTATCCCGCAACGGCAACTCAGCCAGGTTGGCCATCGCCAATCAGAACGTCCCGAACATGGTGGGGCAAATATCCCAGGTACTGGCTAATGCCGGGCTGAATATTGCGGACCTGCTGAACAAGTCTCGTGGCGATTTGGCTTACAGCCTGCTAGATGTCGATGGCGACACCATTCCCGAAACGGTAGGCCATCAGTTAAGGGCTATTTCAGGGGTGTTGTCGGTGCGGCTGCTTTAGACGGCAGGTAATCGCCCTACTCGAAACCATCAACAAAGATGCCTGAGCCTACGGCAATGCGCCCGGAAACGCCGGCAAAATTGGTCGGATCGTTGAGCTCGGTATACAGCTCATGATCGTTGTTTTGCTTTAGCGAAGTCACGCCGTCCACAGGCATCGCGCCGGCCCCAATGGGCACCTGGTCAATGGTTCCCCGATAGCTGATCAAATCCCCCTCGGGATCAAAAAACCCTGGCGGAAGGATGTAATCCGGCGCTGGAGCGCCGGGCAGATCAGCGAAGGACTGGGTAGCAATCAGCACGTATCGGCCGAAGGTATTCTCATCGGCCAGGTCGGAAGGAAAAATGAAGGTGTTCGCGTTACTGGTCAGGGGCCGGCCGCCAAACCGAATCTCGTCAGTGCCCGCCGGGTCAAACACAAACATCTCAATAAACTGGACAGACCGGTCAGCGTTGCTGAAAATCTCGGTGAACCGCCAGAGGTGGCTCTTAGCAAAACTGACCGGGGCTGCCATCAGCAACAGGGCCGCCAGCAGACACGAGGCCTTGGACAAAGCGAAACAGGATCGATGGACCATAGTGAGTTCCTCCTAAGCCTTAGCTTACCAGCCCAAGCCTATAGTTCTGTATCATTCAGGCTCATCACAAAACACGCTGAATACACCGTTTATGAACACGGAAAACTTCATACTGGTTATAGACTGTCCGGACCGCCGGGGTGTGGTGGCAGCGGCCAGTAACTTTATCGCCGACAGAGATGGGCTGATTCTGGAGGCGTCCCACTTCCGAGAGCCGGTAACCCAGCGTTCCTATATGAGAACCTTGTTCTCCGCTAACTCCAAGCTGACCGATGAGTCGATTCGACAACAGTTTCAGCCCGTCGCAAAAGAATTTGATATGCAGTGGTCGCTGCATTCCAGCCAGCAAAAATGCAAAACCCTGATTGCAGTGTCCAAGCAGGATCACTGCCTCAATGCCATCTTGTATCGCTGGCGCAATCAATCGCTCCCCATAAACATCACCGGCGTAGTGTCCAATCATGAAAAAGCCCGGGCTCTGGTGGAATGGCACGGCTTACCTTTTCATTACCTGCCGGTAACCCGGGAGACCAAAGCAGATCAGGAAAAAGCCATGCTGGAGATCTTTAACTCCACGGGCACCGAACTGCTGGTGCTGGCCAGATACATGCAGATTCTATCAGCGCAAATGAGCCAGGAGCTGGCGGGCAAATGCATCAATATCCACCATTCGTTTTTACCCGGTTTCAAAGGCGCCAGACCTTACCACCAGGCCTACGAGCGGGGGGTGAAAATCATCGGCGCCACCAGCCATTACGTCACTGCAGATCTGGACGAGGGCCCGATCATCGAACAGGCGGTGGAGCGGGTGGATCATTCCATGGACCCGCGCCGGCTAATCGAAATCGGTAACGATATCGAATCGGTGGTGCTGAACAGGGCAATTCGCTGGCACGCTGAACAGCGAATCTTTGTTCGAGGCAATCGAACGGTCATCCTGACCTAAGACCCGGGTCATCCCAGCGCTGGGTGCCTTGTGGGGGATGCGACGCCAAGCGTAAGTTGCGAAAATTGATCCAGTGGCTCAGAGTAGCTCCGCAGACGCTTTTTACAGGGACAGCTTGATCAATGGCAGGTTATTTTGCCGAGTTACACCGACGGAACGTGTTTCGGGCCGTCAGCGCCTTTGTGGTGGGGGGCTGGTTGCTGCTACAGGTTGCCACGGCTTTGGAAGAAGCCATGGATCTACCTGTTTGGTTCGATACGGTCGTCGCCGCTGCGCTGCTGGTAGCGCTGCCGGTGGTTATAGTGATTTCCTGGGTCTACGAGCTAACCCCGGAAGGTTTACAAAAAACCACGGATATTGACGCCCAAACCAGCATCGCTCCAAAAACCGGCAGGCGGCTTGATGCCATCACCCTGGCCGGCGTAGCCTTAGTTATCGGCCTATTTGGCTATCAGCAGCTCAGGCCTGAGTCCGACGCCAGCGTCGTTACCTCAACAGCCGCCCCGGCGACAAACCTGGCGCCAACGGCGCAACAGCTCTCCCCAGCGCAGACCAACCGGCCAGAAGGGCAGATCGAGAAGTCTATTGCGGTGCTGCCCTTTGTGGCCATGACAGTCTCAAAAGACGACGAACTATTTGCCGACGGCCTGTCCGAGGAACTGCTCAATGTGCTGGCCGGTATCAAGGGGCTGAAGGTGGCTGGCCGGACCTCGTCGTTTTACTACAAAAACAAAAATGAGGACCTGCGTAAGATTGCTGGAGCCCTGGGTGTGGCTCACATTCTGGAAGGAAGCGTGCGTCGCTCCGGCGAGACGCTAAGGGTCACCGCCCAGCTGATTCAGGCTGACGACGGCTTCCATCTGTGGTCTGAGACCTTTGATCGCGCCGACGGCGACACCTTTGCCATTCAGGACGAAATCGCCAGCAGCGTTGCCAAAGCCCTGCGCGCAGAGCTCATTGGCGATAAAGCCGAGCCGGAATCTTCGCCCCGCAACATTGACGCCCAGAATCTTTACCTGGTCGCTCAAGCGGCCCTGGCCCAGCGCAATCTCAGCGACGTGAAACGGGCCAGGGACCTGTTTGACCAGGCCCGCAAGCTGGCTCCAGAAACCCCCCGCTATGCCGCAGGCTATGCCCACGCCACCGCCCTTTTGTTCTGGAACTTTCGCGCTATCAGTCCCGATGAGGCCATCTCAGAGGCTGCCAAAGCCATTGATCAGGCCATGCAATCGGGCACACCTAGCGCCGACACCCTGGCCATTGCCGGGCTGGTTGAGGAATTAAGGGTTATAACCGTCAGTGACCCAGAAGCCAAACAGCGCGCCCTGAACTACTACCAGCAGGCCATGGACCTGGATCTGGGCAACATTCTTGCGATGCAGTGGCTGGCCTCCATCAATCTGGATCTTAATCAATATGCCCAGGCAAAGCAGTATTTCCAGCGGGTGATCGAACTGGACCCACTGAACGTGCTGGCCCTGTCCGGTTTGGCTCAAGCCCAGGTTTTTCTGGGCGAGCTGGAAGCCGGCCGCAACCGGCTTTACCAGATGCAGCAGCTATTTCCTGGCACTGGCCAGGCCCCCAGGTACCTGGCCTTGCTGGAGTTTAATCAGGGCCAGCTGGACCGCAGTGTCTACTGGAACCAGCGGGAGCAGGACGTGGACCCAAACCCATCAAATCTTTTCTTCCTCGCCATCGGGTATCTCTATCTGGGCGAACAGGAGCTGGCCAGAAGCACCGCCGTTCAACTGAAAAACCTCGATGACAACATGGATATCAGCGGCCTGATTGAAGCGCGTATTCGCGGCGACTTTGCCACCGTTGCCGGCGAGGCTGATCGGCTGTTTGTGCAAACCGGCCAGGATGTGTTCGCCGTTGCCAGCGCCTACGCCAGCGCCATGATAGGACAGTACGCGCAAACCATCCGCACCCTGGAGCAGCAGTTTCCCTCGCTAAAGGGCACTGAAGCCCAGTACATCGACGGCACAGATATCCAGCCGGTGGTTCTGCTTGCCTATAGCTATCGACAGCGCGGCGATCAAACCGCCGCGAGGCGTCTGGCTGAACTGGTACTTGACCATCCAGTTTTATCCGAGACTTCACTGCTGGCAATTCCTCAACTGCGAATGGTTCGGGCGGAATTGTTCGCCGCTATGGGGGACGACGAAGCAGCGGTGAGAACCTTAACCAAATTGCAGCAGGAAAATATCGGCATTGCCTTCAACCCGTTGGCCATCCGAGCACAGGATGAGCCCATGTATGCAGGGCTCCGTGACCACCCGAATTTCCAGGCCTTTGTCACTTTTGAGAGTGACACCCTCAAGCAGCAGGCTGCCGCCCTGGTGTCTGGAACGACGGCAAATGAGATCAAGGCAGAGATTGAAGCCGCTGGGTATCGCCTGGCAGGGCAGTAGCGGCTTAAACTCAAGAACCGTTTGCCGGCGACTAATTCCGGCCAAAACTTTTTTGACCCAGCCAGGATCCAGGTCTCACTACCAGATCTCACTATGGTATTGGCTGGCCCCGGGATACGGACCATTTGCGGCAGTGAGATCAGCTCCGACGCTGCTAAGATAGGCCCACCCCAAGGGTAGAGACTAAGACCACGTGACTAAAGTTGTGAAGGTGCAGGAACAGAACTTAACGGGCCGAATGATCGCCTGGTCCACGGGCCAGATTGCGGTGCAAATCTATCGAGACGTGCCCTCGCTGCTGCTGCTGTTTTACATGACCCAGGTATTGGGCATCAGTCCTGGCCTGGCTGGTTCAGCGATATTTGTGCCCAAACTCATCATCGCCATAGTGGCCGACCTTGGCGCCGGCTGGCTCAGCGACCGGCTGCGGGAAAGCAATCGCCGAGCTCACCTGCTGCTGGGCAGCGCAGCCCTGGCGCCGGTATTTCTGGTGCTGCTGTTTTCCGAACCCGCCGCTGGCACGGAAACCACCAAAGCCATGCATGTGTCGTTGATTCTGGCGCTATACATGATCGTTTTTTCGCTGTTTTCTGTACCCCACCTGGCCCTGGGAACACAGATTTCCAGTGACGCCGATCGGCGCACCAAGGCCATGGCCTGGCGCACCGCCATGGCGGCGGTGGGACTGCTCATCTCCGCTTCCCTGGCGCCGATTTTAGTGGACCGTTTCGGCGGCGGTGCCAGCGGCTACAGTCAGATGGCCTGGGTCCTGGCGGGCCTATGCACGCTAACCTTGCTGGTGGCATGGTGGGGCAGTCGACACATCGATATCCGCTTCGCAGGCCTGCAACCCCCCACTCCAAACCACGAGACCGTTGGTCGCTGGCGGGCCCTGCTGGCTAATCGAAAAGCGCTGGGCTTGATGGGCGCGTTCCTGTGTCAAATGTGCGCCATGGGAATGGCTTATGCCACCTTGGCCTACCTGTTCAGTTTTAACCTGGGCTTCACCAACCCCCTGGAAACCATAGGCGTGATGGTACTGCTGACCAGCGCCATGGCGGTGGGCATGCAGCCCCTGTGGGTGGCCATTGCCAAGCGTATCGGACGCCGGCAGGTCTACCTGCTGGGCCTGCTGGGTTACACCTTTTCCCTATGCTTTATTGCCTACTCACCAGAGCAGGACAGTGGCCGAATCTATATCGGCGGCATCATCATGGGGATGTTTCAGTCGGCCTGTTTCACCACCGCTTTTTCCCTGCTGGCCGACGTGATCGAGCGCGACCGGGAAATCACCGGCCAGTCTCGGGCGGGATTTTTTTCCTCGCTATTTTCCATCATCGACAAAGTCGGTTTTGCCCTGGGCGGCACCCTGCTAGTGGGCATTGTGCTGGAGTTCACCGGGTTCGCCGCCGGCCAGGCCGTGCAAACGGAAACTGCCATATCGGGTATTGTGCTGGGCTTTGCCCTGCTGCCGGCGGCGTTCAATTTGTTGTCGCTACTGCTCATGCTGCTTATCTATCCACCAGAAACAAAAAACTGAAGACAAGTGCCCGAAAAGGTGGTCAACACATCTCCGGATGCGACCAGTCGATGCTGATGTTTTTAGTTTGTTGTATCACGGACCCCGCCCCTAAGGCGCAGACTCAAAACCATCAGCAAACAGACTGAGACTCAGGTTTTGGCCCCAGACCTCAAACTCATCATCCACCCCGCCATTGGCGTTGTCGTCACCCCACCAGACCGCCAGCACGCCGTCGGCAGAGGCAACAACGCTGGGCAGCAGGGCAATGAATTGGGTGCTGTTGCTGCCCATGTCACTGATCTGAATCTGATCCGCCTCAGGCGCTGGGTCAGCGCCGGCGGGCAACACCCGCACAAACACTTCCCGATCGCCATCGCCGCCCACAGACACACTGCCGGACCAAACAACCACATAAGATCTATTGTCGCTGGAATAGGTAAGCCCAGGACGCCCTGCCTCCAGACACTGCCCGCCAGGACCACAATCAAGGTTTGTGCCCGCGCGTAAAAACCGATCCACAAAATCTGAGTAGCTGACCTTAAATTTGCCCGGCCCAAGAGGATTGCCGCCGGCGCTGATGCGACGTCCAAACATTTCATAGGACTCGCTCACCATGCCTTCGTTAGGATCGCTTTGGGCAAAAACGATCAGATATTCACCCAGATCCGGGTTGTAGACGATTTCCGACCGCGAGGTGAAAAATCCTGGAGTAGCATAGTCCTGCTCCTGGGCCAGCTGCCCGGTGCCATCGGCGGCCAACACCTGAACCTGGGGAGCAAAGCTGTTGTTGGTCCAGGCCACCAGGTACTGGTTATCATCACCGTTATAAGCCACCGTCGGGTTTCCTTTGAATCGGTTGACGGTGTCAATGCGAAAGGTCTCACCTAAGGCGGCGGCGTTGGCCCCATTGAATCGGCGAGCACTGATTGAGCGCTGGGAGTCAACACCCGTGTCGCGCTCCCAGACCACCAGAAATTCATTGTCCACGGTGTTGACCGCTACGTCTGGCCGATTGTCTGAGGTGCTGGCGCTGTCAACCACAAAGGTGGGGCCGACGGGCTGGCCTGATGCAGCGATGAGTCGTCCATAGATATCCACGCTGGTGGCACCCAGGCTTGTGTCCTGGGCGTCATACACAAGAATGTAGCCATTGGCGCCTGGATCATAAACTACGCGCCGGTTTTGCGGTGCGCCGCCCGCCGAGCCCAGTCCGTCGACGCTGGTTAGCAGGATGGGATCACCGATGTTTGCGCCGCTGGTGGTCAGACGCTGGCCATAAACCTCAAACTCATCCATGGACACCATTGGCCCCGGCCGGCGGCCCAGGAATATGATGAAAAACTCATTGTCTGTTGAGTTGTAGGCCATGTCCTGACGGGCAGCAAAGGCAAATAAATCTCCAGCGGGACCAAAATTGGTGATGCGGAAATCATCCGCGCCGGTCTCCCTGACCCCTGCCCAGGTGGTACTGGTCAACAGCAGGGAGGCTAACAGGGCGGTAAATGGAAGTTTCATTGGCGGTCCTTGAGACGGGTTCATAGGCTAAAGCGTATTGCGAGCCCAAAAGGGCTCAACCATGTCCAGTTTCCGGGGGCTGTTACGCGATGAGTAACACACTGACAAGAAACTGGAGAGGATCATGGACGAGCTTTCAGGGAAAAAACCCTTAGGGACATTCAGCAGACGGTGGTCTGCGGCAGCGCTGCTGGCGGCCAGCTTTACCGCCAGCCAGGCGCAAACCATCGGAGAACTTGCGGTATTTGGCGACAACGTTGCCGACCCCGGCAATATTCCCGGGCTGCTTGCAGCGGGCAACGCCGCCGGACTGGGGCCGGTGGACACCAATTTCCCGCCCTCACCGCCCTATTTCGGTAACCGCTATTCCAACGGCCCGGTGGCCGCCGAGATATTGCCGGGGCTAACCGGCATAGAGGCTGACTCGGTGGTGAATCTGGCGGTGGGTAACGCCTTTTCCGCTCAGCTGCCGGTATCCCTGGCGGGCGGGGTGCTCATAGGCAACGGCAGCTCCATCCCCGGCCCCATTGGTCGCGGCCTGCTGGCCCTCAACAACACCGACGTTACCAGTCAGATTGGCAGCTATCTGGCCAGCCGCCCGGTGATTGCTGCCCAGGACCTGATGCTGGTCTATATGAGCGCCAACGATGCGGCCCTGGCGCTAAACACCATTGGACTGACTGGCCTTGAGGGCAGCGCCGCACAAAGTCTGATTATTTCTGGCGCCACCACCAATGCCCGAAACACCGCCGCCGCCGCCGGCCAGCTGATTGCCGCCGGCGCGCGCCAGGTGGTGCTGGCCAATCTGCCGGACATTGGCGCCACGCCAGCGGCGGCGGCCGGGGGCCTGGCGGGAATCGCTGCGGCCTCGGGTTTCACCCAGGTGGCCAACGGCGCGCTGGCCTCAGCCGCCGCTCAGCTGGCCACCGACAGCGGCGCGGTGGTGACGGTGTTTGACAGCTTTAGTCTGCTCAATGATATTACCGCCAACCCGGCCAAATACGGCCTGAGCAACGTCACCGCCCCCTGCCTGGCTGTGCCTGACTGTGTCAGCGATCCTGCCCTGGCCCAGCAGTTTTTGTTCTGGGATGCCTTTTTCCCCACCGCCAGCGTGCAGGCGATTGCCGCCGCGGCCCTGGCGGACACGGTCAATGCGCCTAAAACTCTGGCTGCCCAGGGTGAGGTGAGCCGCTATAGCGCAGAAAAATTTGTTCAGTCTATGCTCAGCGGCGAACTCGGCGGCTCAGGCGCTGAGCAGGTGAACAGGCCCGGCTGGTCGGTCTCTGCGGGCTATCAGCGGCTGGACTGGCAGCGGGACGGCGAGCTGTTTGCCTTTGGCTACGATGCCCAGATCAGTCGAGTCAGTCTGGCCGCCCAATTCACCGGCGAAACCTTAACCGGTGGCGTGGTGCTCAGCCAGGACCAGGGCGACGTTGACCACAACGGTCTGCCCGCCGGCTTCGATTTTGACAGCACCCGGCTTGGTCTGTATCTGGCCCGGCGCACCGAGGACTGGAACATGGCCATGGCCTTTAGCTTTGGCGATGACGACCTTGAAAACATTCAGCGCCAGACCGGCGTTGCCGGCCAGGTCGCCCGGGGCGATACCAGCGCAGACTCCCTGGCGGTATTGCTGCAGGCCCAGCGCCACTGGTTAATGGGCTCGTTAACCCTCAGCCCTACCCTACGCCTGGGCTACAGCGACGCC
Organism: uncultured Gammaproteobacteria bacterium; assembly: GCA_964351665.1. GTDB lineage: Bacteria > Pseudomonadota > Gammaproteobacteria > Xanthomonadales > SZUA-38 > JANQOZ01. Next base: position 19,193 of record CAYGPO010000085.1, read on the forward strand.
GACCTTGATGAATATACGGAGACCGGCGCCGTCAGCATGGACCAGCGGGTCGCAGGACGACGCTCCACCGCCAGCTATGGCGAACTGGGTATGGAGCTCAGTTCAGCCTGGCTGGGCGACGACGGCCAGAGTTTGCGCTTTCGACCCAGCGCCAGCTTAATGTACCGGGGCGAACTGGGCAGTGATGAGCAGCAGATCAGCAGCCGTCTGGTGACGGTTCAGGAAGTGGCCCGAACATTTTCCATCCAGGCGCCGGATAACGACTATTGGCGGCTGATGCTGTCCCTGGAGGCGGCCCACCGGTCCGGATTTGGGCTGCAGATTGGCGGCACCGTGGAACAGGGCGCCGATCACATGGACGGCTTTAGCCTGTGGACCAACGTGAGCTATCGCTGGTAGATCAGGGCCCAGACTCCTAGCAGGCGGTTTTTACCTGCTGGGTTTTCAGGAGTAAGGTAAGCCTGAAGTTCTGTTTGGCTAATTCATTGACGGTTGATGAGTGTGTCACACAGAACACGAGTGTGGTTCTCCATTCCTGATTAATCCACCAGGGGCCAAAATGCTATGCGTCGCTTATTCTCGATTGTCACCCTAATGCTGCTAAGCAGTGCCGCTTTCTCCGAACACCTCACCTTGACCGGCAAGCAGGCCTTTATCGCCATGCAGAAGACCACCTGCGGCACCACTGAAGCAGGGGTGATTCGCTACGGGTTTTTTGAAGGCAAGTCCTACAGCCGGGTGCTGGGGGAAAAAGACCGCCATCTGTTTAACCTGATGGGCGTGAACGTGCGCCACTGCAAGGTCACCGAAGATCCGCAGCGAGGCAAATCCTTTCGCAGTATCTCCCGGGAGATCATGGTCTACATGGACCCGGACACCGGTGAGGTGATCGACAGCTGGGAAAATCCCTGGACCGGCGAACAAATTGAGGTGCTGCACGTGGCCAACGACCCGGTCAACATGCGCGAGCCCCGATTTGAACGGAATGAGGACGGCAGCTCCAACCTGTCCATGGAGCTGCGCCGCTATGGCGACGTTACCGCCAGGTCATCGGAAATCCCGCTGTTTTATACCAATCCCCTGGGCGGTGATTATCAGCCCTACGTGGGCGGTACCTATCACGCTATGGAAATCTTCGACAGCTTCTATGACAGCGACAGGCTGCTGGATGCCGAGGAAAAAAACCTGGGCCAGTCCCACCTGGGCTGGGTGCGGGTAGCCAAGTGGCTACCCTGGCTGAAAATGGGCGATCGACCGGGCTGGATGATTTTCAACGCCACCGGCTTTAGCACCTTCAACCGGGATGAGCTGCCCGCCAAGCTGGTGCTAATCATGGACCAGCGCTATCCGGAATACTGGACCCCACCGCCCCTGGATGACGCTCGGCCCAATGAAACTTCATGGACAGTGTTCAAAAAGCACATCGAAGATCAGGCTGGCATCCAGGGCGCAGACTACTAG
>CAYGPO010000086.1:0-20215 GCA_964351665.1 uncultured Gammaproteobacteria bacterium
CATGATCGAAGGGGTGGGCGTAGAACGCGCCCAGCTCTTTACAGAACGCTCTGGCCGCGGCGTCCGCAGCGTGCCAGTCCTCACCTTGCTGACTGACCTGGGCACCCAGCGCGGTTAGTCGCTGAACCGTTAGCGCCGGGGTGGTCAGGGGCACAATCACATGACAGCCAAGATCCAGCTGCTTTGCCGCAAAGGCCACAGCCAATCCGGCATTGCCACCGGAAGAACTGACCACCGCGCTGGCTCCCTGGTCTTTGGCATAGCCGCACAGCCGAGCCATGCCGCGAATCTTGAATGATCCGGTGGGCTGATCACACTCCAGCTTCAGCCAGGCCTTATAGCTGCCAATGTGTTGTTCAACGAGGGGGGTATGAGAATGCATGGTTGTCTTTCCGCCTGATTTGCCCAGCAGTGCCTGACGTATACTTGGGTAATCTCGGTCCCAATACCATAGGCAATTAGGCGCTTTGGCAGGCCGGTACTGCAGATGTGACGACCCGATTTTGTTTTGGGGGTAACGTCGCAGCGGTGCGTCTGCCAAACAGAACCCATGGGCAAATCACTACTTCCACTCGCGCTGGCCGTCATCGCCGGGCTGGCCTGCCCCGCTGCCACAGCGGTCCGTCTGAGTCTTGACGACTCGGGACAGGTGTTACTGTTCCCGCTGTTTGTGACCGGCGGCGGCTTTCAAACAATTTTTGAAGTTCGCAACCAGTCAGAGTCGGCCAAAGCCCTGCGACTGGTGGTGAAAGACCCGGTCAACGGCAGACCCACTCTGGCGCTAAACATTTACCTAAGCCCCGGTGACAGCTGGTCCAGCGCCCTGTTCAGCCCTGACCCGGACGCCAGCGTGGCCAACGCTGAGGCCTTTCTTGCCCCCTGGCAGGACGCCAGCTGCACCTTTCCCCAGCGCGCCAGTTTGCCACCCGAGGGGCTGGCCCTGAGCGATGACTCGTTCACCGAGGATTTGACCGGCCTGGTCTCTGGCAACAGTCGACTGGCGCTGGGATTTGCCGAAATTTACGAGATGGGCAGCCTGAGCCAGGAACTGGCGGCGGACTGCCAGACCATCGCCCAGCGCTGGGGTGATGGGGGCAGTTGGACCACCGACCCTGGACTGGATATCAGCCCACCCGACGGCGGCATCGAGGGATACGCTGTGCTGGTCAACGTGCAGGCCGGCCGGGCCCATCAGTACGAGGCCCTGGCGCTGGAGGATTTTCGCACCCAGGCCCTGCATACCAACCCAATCAGCAGTCGCCAACCCAGCCTGATGGACGTGGATCCAGCCCAGAGCCGAGTGCTGGAAACCGTGGAATTTGGCAATCGAACCCTGCAGGTGGAGCGGGTTTCCAACTGGAGCCAAACCCCGGTGCACGCGGTGGACGCCCTGCTGATGGCCACCGAGGCGCGGACGGATTTTTCCGTTGCCGCTGACCTCAGAGCAGCGGCGCTCACAACCCTGAATTTCCCAACCCGGGCCTATCACGTGGATGCCCAGGAGTTTTATCTGGACCAGGGGCAAAGCCGGGTGTTGGCGCCGTTTCAGGTGTCATTACCGCTGGCCGCAGGAGAGAGCCTGGCCGATAACGCCATCGCCCTTAGCTCCATCGATCGGGAGGGTCGAGGTTTTGAGCTACTGCCCTTTGCCGGGCGCAGCAACTGCGATCTGGCCAACGGCGCTGTGACCACGGTGGCCATGAGCAACACCATCGGCTTTACCGTCCCGTGCAGCTACACCGAAGCAGAGTTTCGGGTTCCGAGCAACGCGGCTGAAGGACAGGTCCGCTATCAGCTGAGCGGAGAAATCGTGTCCGACGAGGGCCACGTGTTTTCCGGCCTGCCCATCGCCGGCTTTGTGATTCAGTCCATCAGCAACGATTTTCTGGATCTTGGGCCCGGCGTCCGCGGCGTCGCCAACTATGGCTGGGCCCGGGCCCTGAAAATTGAGCGGCAAGTGACCGATCCGCCATGATTACAGACCACCGTCGCCTAACCCTGCTGGTTGTTGGCTCCCTCGGGCTGCAGCTGCTGCTGATTAGCTGGCTGATCCGGCCCATCTCAGCGCCGCTGTCCCTGCCTACCCTGCAGGTGCTGTTGGTCAGCCCCAAGGCCGCTCCATCACCCAGCGTACCTGCGCCCCAGGCACTTGGGCCCTCACCTCGCCAAACGCCGCCGGCTGCAGGCATGGAAGCGGCCGGTCGTCAGGGCGATCCCCAGCCCGTCGCCAGCCTGGCCGATGGTCCTCAGTTGGCCCAGCCCAGGGGCGAGGCTGGCAACAACGGCGGCGCCCAGCCACTCAGCCCTAGCTCGGTACTTAGCATCGACCGTACCACTGCCGTGTCTGCGCCCCAGCTGGCAGACAGCACCAGCGCCGCCTCGCCGGTGGATCGTCAAACCGCCAATGCCGGCGTGGTGCTGGCCATCCGGCAACAGCTGGCCCGCTTTCAATCGTATCCAGCCAATGCACGTCGACGTGGCACCGAGGGCTCAGCCACGGTGCGCTTTGTCATCAGCCGGCGGGGTGAACTGGTGGATTCGGAGCTGCTGGAATCTTCAGGCTCCCGGCACCTGGACCAGGCCGCCATGAAGCTGGTGTCCGACGCAGCGCCCTATCCGCCGCTGCCCGGCGTGATTGGGGCTTCCAGGCTGGAAGTGAAGATCCCCATTGAATACCGGCTCAAGCCGCCGGCCACCTGAGCAGGGTTCCCGTGAATCTTGGAAACGCCGCCAGCGCTGTGGAAACCCACCGCCGGGAACTGACCGCTTTTGCCGCCACCATGGTAGGGGCCGATCGCGCAGAAGACGTGGTGCAAGACGCCTGCTTCCGATTGGCCAAGGCCCTGGAACGCCAGCCCATCGATAATCTGCGGGCCTATTTATTTCGGATCACCGCCAATCTGGCCCGGGACCTGCTGCGCCGGGACAAACGCTCAGACCAGCACCTGAAAACCCTGGTCAACGATGATCACAGCCCCGCCGCCGGAGAGGTTGCGGCGCTGGACGAACAGCTGCTGATGTTGCGACAGGCCATCGGCAAGCTGCCGACCAAATGCCAAAGGGCCTTTGTCGCGCGTAAATACGAGGGCCTGTCGTACCGGGAAATTGCGGTGCGGGAAGGGATCACTGAAAAAACCGTGGAAAACCACATCGGCCGAGCACTGAAGCTGCTGCGCGAATCCATGGCTGGACTGAACCATTAGGGGACAAGCCCCGCTGAAACGTTGCTATGAACACAATCGAAGAAACTTCAACGCTGATGGAACAGGCAGCACAATGGATGAGCCGGCTTGGCGCGAAGGACCACCCCCAATGGGATGATCCGGCGCTGGGTGCCTGGCTGGCGCAATCACCAAAGCACCGTGAGGCCTTTGCCGAAATCAGTGCCATCTGGTTCGCCGCAGAGCAGATTTCCCTGCCTGCCGAGGAATTAGGCGCGGACGCTCCCAATCTGTCAGCCGTCAATAGCCGGCCACGCCGCTGGCCGCTGGTCGGGGCGCTGATGCTGGCCTTGCTGGCAGCCCTGGGGCTGCCCTATCTGCCCAACCGCTGGGCGGCCATGCAGGCGGATTTTGTCACCAGCCGCGGTCAAAGCCGCGCCATCACCCTGGACGATGGCTCGACCCTGCAGCTGGCCGGCAATACCGCCGTCAGCCGGGCCGACGATGGCCGCGGTATTGAACTGCATTACGGCGAAGTGTTCCTGGATGTGAGCCACGACCCCCAGCAACCCTTTTCCGTGCGCACCGAATCGGCATCGGTGACGGTGCTGGGCACCCAATTTGGCGTTGCCTGGCGCGACCATCAACACTACACAGGCGTGCTCAGCGGGCGGGTGGCGGTGAAGCTGGAAAACCACCCGGCGGTGGAACTGGGCGCTGGCGATATGACCCTCAACGGCAGCCCTTATGGCGACGAGCTGGCGGCCCGGCGCTACTTCAGCTGGCAGGCCGGCAACCTGGTATTTGAGGGGGTACCCTTGAGTCAGGTACTGGATCGACTGGGGCCTTTCCTGAACCAGCCGGTGATGCGGCTGCCCGGCGCCAGTAATCCACTGGTCACCGCCGTGGTAAGCGTGAGCAGCGGTGAACAAATGCTTGAGACCCTGGCCCAGAGTTCCGGTCTTACGCTGATCTCTGCCGGGCCGGTTAAACTGCTGTATTGATGACGCCTGCAACTCGCCGCCGCCCGTGGCTGGCCCTGCTGCTCAGCGGCGCCCTCATGGCCCAGGACCTGACTGCCGACCCGGCAGCGAGTCAAACTCTGGAGCGGGCGTTGACTGCGCTCAGCGACAAAACCGGCTGGAACTACCTGCTGGGCCCAGGGGTGGATCTGTCCACGCCCCTGGACCAGCCCATCGCCGACGAAGCCGCGCTAACCGCCTGGCTGAAAAAATCCGGGCTGACCATGACGGTGCTTGAATCCGGCGACCGGGAGCTGCGCCGGCTCAATACCGCCCAGGTCAGTCTGGCTGCGCTACCCATCACCGCTGGCGCTGTCGGCGGCGCGGCGGCAACACCGAGCGAGGGGGCCAGTGAAACCACCCTGTCGGCGGCGCAGATCAATAACCTGGGGGACAGTCGTCTGGATCAGCTGTTTACCCGGGCCGCCAACGTTTTTGGCAGCGGCGAGGAATATTACGTCCGAGGGGTGGCCAGCGGCGGTGACCTAAACACCCTGGGCAATGCCGCCGCGTTGGTGGGCAATGCGCCCCTGGCCGGCGTGGTGCTGGCCAATCTCCCCTTAAGTACCTGGGACACCGCCAGCGCCGGTTTTGAACGGGGCACCCGGGGCGCCAGCGTGTCCGGGCCCTTCAGCAGCTATGCCGGCAGAATTCAGATTACACCGGTGGCGCCGCAGTTTGACAACGCCCAGGCGCTGCAGCTTGGCCTGGCCGAACTGGGCGACACCCAGGCCTCAGTGCTGGTCAACCAGGTGCTGGTGGAGCAGGAGCTGGCGCTTCGACTGAGCCTGGATCATCAGTCCCTGGCCGGTACCCTTAATGATCCGGGCAGCGACAGAACCGTCGGTCTGGGTGAGGACTACAACTTCAGCCGCAATACCACCGCCAGAGCCGCCGCCCTTTGGCAACCCGCCTCCCTGCCCCAGCTGTCCCTTACTCTGGATATTATGGCCTTTGACGGCAGTGCCGGGCCCCAGCGCATCGCGGCCCTTGAGCCCTTTGAACGAACCGGTCGGGCGCCACCGTTTCGACGTCAACAGGTAGACGGCCAGCTGGCCAGCCTGTCCGCGGACTGGCTGGCCGATGGCCACGGGCAGTTCACTCTGAAGGTGGTGAAATCCAACGGCGACAGTGATCTAAGCCCCACCAGGACCTTGGACAATGACCTGGATCCCGTCGACCTTCTGGTAGATCAGGAAAGTGACCGGCTCAACTTTACCGAACTCAGCTGGCAGAGGCAGTGGGGCGACACCGCCATCGCCGCAACCATCAGCGGCGGACAAAACGCCAACAGCCAAACCTATCTGCGTGAGCAACGGCGCTGGACCCTGGACAGCCGCCTGCGCCGCAGCAGCGTCGCCATCAGCGCAGATACGGCGCTGACCGCGCGCTGGCGACTGCAGACCGGATTACGTCATAACCGAGATCAGCTGCGCCGGGACTGTGTCACCCGACCCATCAGCCCGACGGACAACAACGAGCTAAGCAGCGATTGCCTGCAGGTATTTGGCCTGCTGCTGACCCCCGCCGAGGGCGAGTTTGAAGCCTTCAGCCAGCGCTATTCCCGCAACAGCCCGGAACTGGCGGTACTCTACAAAGGCGCCGCTGGCCGCGACTATTTCCTCAGACTGGCTGAAGGGTATAACGCCGGTGGCGCCGTTTCGGGAGCCAGTTTTGCCGGCCAGCCGTTCTGGATATTTTATGACCCGGAGCGCACCCGCAGCGCTGAGCTGGGCTTAACCACAGAGCTTGGCACGCTGAGCCTCAACGCTACCGCCTTTTATACCCAGCTAGACCAGCAGTGGCAGGTGGTACAGGATTTTGTCAGCCTGGCGGAAGTGACCAATACCGGTAACTCCCGTAACCAGGGTCTGGAGCTGGACGGCCGCTGGCAGATCGGCCAAGACCATCAGCTCAGCTTCAGCCTGGGCTGGCTGGATACCCGATTTGAAAACTACCTGCCCTTTGAGCGAGACGCCCAGCTTGAGTCAGCGGCGGGCAATCAGTTTCCCGGCGCGCCGAAGTTTTCCGGCTCCCTGAACTGGCAATCGGAACTTGCCGGCGGCTGGCAGATTGGCGCCGGCTTGAGCTTCCACGATTCGGTGGAGGCTAACGCCAATAATCCCTCATTGGCTCAGATACCCGCTGCTGCGCTGACCGATGTCCGCATCGCCTGGCGCCGCCGTGGGCTGACCCTGGCACTGGTGGCCCGCAATCTGTTTGACCGGCAGTATCAGCAGACCACCCCTAATGTGATCCGGCGCAATCAGCGCATCGATTATCTGCCGGGCCGGCCTCGTAATGTAGGCCTGACCCTGAACTACGCTTTTTGAATCCGTTTGGGGGGCAATGGCATCAGCCAGCGTCTGTCGGACATGAAACAACGGAGTGACCGAACAATGAAAAATTTCCTATTGCTACTGAGCCTGATTGGGCTGGCCCTTAGCGGCAGCGCCCAGGCGGTGAGCCTGGACAGCAGCGGCCGTAACGCCCAGGTGTTGATCTTCCCGGTGTTTAGCACCATCGGTAACAACTTTACCGACTTCACCATTCGCAATCACAGCGAGCAGGGAAAAGCGCTCAGGGTGGTGACCAAGGACGCCCTGGGCGGCCGTCCCACCATCAGCGTCAACCTCTATTTGAAGCCGGGTGATGCCTGGAATGCCCGCCTGATCCAGCAGTCCCGGTTCTCCTCAGCCCTGGTCAGCGACGATGAGAGCTGCACCTCACCCCAGGTTGGTTCGGTGCGAGCCACCAACGTGCACTTAGACAGCAGCCTTGCTGCCAATCGACTGCCTTCCTCGCTGCTCAACACCGGTTATATCGAAGTGTTTGAAATGGGCGAAATCTCCGCCGACCTGGCCGCCGACTGCCAGGCCATTGAACAGCGCTTTGCCGACGGCGTGTGGTCCACCGGTGAGGTTATGGTCAACGCCGACGTCAGCGCCCCCGGCGGCGGCTTATCCGGCATATCGTTTATCAAAGACACCGCTCGCCAGCGTACCTTTACCTTCAAACCCACCGGGCTGGCGGATTTCAGCGCGGTGCCCAACCACACCGTCAGCCCGCGTTCCGGCCGACCGTCTCTGGCCAACGTTAGCCCTCCCCAGGCCGCCATCGATGGCCAGACTCACAGCTTCGCCGCCAATCCCATTAACGCCGTTGAGGCGGTGCTGATGACCCAGCAGCTGTGGGCGGAGTATCACAGCGAACAGGTGGATCAGGCATTTGCCACGGCCATGGTGCTGCTCCCCACCCGGCCGTTTCACGCCAACCCAGGCTTTTACCGCAGCTTCACCGCCTCACCCTTTGCCCCGGATGACACCCTGATCATGGGCAATCTGGTGGATAACACCGGCGGTCGTTTGAACGATCTGCCGCCGCCCACCGCTGGCCAGCAGTGCGACCGCTACACCGGCGCCGTGAACTTTGTCTCACTGATCGACTTCTTTAATTTCAGTGAGGTTTGCGACCTGGGTGAAGGCCAGCTGTTCCTGTTTGATGACGACGTACGCGGGCTGCTGGAGCTACCCATGGTCGGCAGCGTTGTGTCAGACCAGGGCGTCAGTTTTGACGGCCTGCCGGCCATCGGCCACATGCTGCAGTCGGCCATCAACGAAAATAGTCGCCTGGGCATCTACGCCGTACCAATGAACCGGCAATAAGCGTCTGACAGCCACCGGCAAGCTTTGCAGCAAATGGGAATGCCCCACCCGCAGCCGTCGCGCTTACAAGCGCTGACGAAGCTAGCGGGCCCATTTGCACCCTGTAGCGGCCCCGGTCCCGGGGCCGCTTTTTTTGGTACTTCATTGCTGGACAATCACTTAAGACCTAAGTCTGGCCAAGCACCGCAAGGCCCCGGGGGCAATTGCACTAACGCCGCTCATCCCAGCCACAGGAAACAATAACCAGCACGTATTTGCACTTTATCTCCAGCCCAAAACTGGTGACAAACCCAAACTCCGGGGTGATTTTGTCAAAGCCCCTGGCGATGTCACCGCGGATACCGGCAGGATAGAAATTCAGGCCCATCTCGCCGGGCTCAAAGGGTAGCTCAGGCAATGGGCGAGCTAAGCTGGTGAGCATATTGGTTTGGTTGGCCAGCCCCAGCACAGGGGTTGGCAGAGGGGCTGCAGGCGCGGCTTCAAGCTGGCTCTGGCCATCCAGTCGATAGCGGCTGATGCGGCTGAGCAATTCCTCAGCGCCGGGCTGGGACGGCGCTGGGACGCTGGTGGGCACCGTGCTGGAGGGCTCAGTCTCAGGTGGCTGTTGAACGGGTCTCGGCGAGGGCAAGGGCGGCGTTACGGCCTCAGCCTTGGTCGCAGGGGGCATCTCGGGAGTTGTCTCCAGAACCGGGGCAGGCAGTGGCTGAGCCGGCGGGGCCACTGGATTTTGCGGCTCAGGCGGGGCAGCCGGCCGGGGGGAAAGCAGCTGGACCTCCAGCGCTGAGCTGCGCACAGGCGCAGGCAGCGGCAGCTTGCCAAGCCACCACAGCACCGTTATGTGAACCAACACCGCCAGCAGCAACCAGTTCAGTGGTTGTGACGATCCTGGCCAGTTTCTCGCAGGCCACTGGGGAGCGTCCCCAGTGGCAACCAGAGTACCCATGATCGTCAGGTTAGCGGAGTCGACCTTAAGTTCGAGTTAACCGGCGAAGCAGGCTCAACCAGTGTTTTGAATACCCCGGGCGATGCCGTTGACCGTGTCGAACAAAATACTCAGCGTGGCATCGTCCTTGCGCCTCCCCTCCCGCCACTGCCTGAGCAGACGAATCTGAATCAGATTCAAGGGATCCACGTAAGGGTTGCGCAGTCGTATGGCTCGCCTCAGAGTTAGGTCATCGTCCAGCAAGGTATCACTGCCGTTGATGGCCTGAACCATGGATCGGGTCAGGTTGATTTCATCGCAGATATCGTCAAACACCGGGCGTAAATCCGGCTCTGCCAACAGGCTGTACTGGCGGCCAATTTCAAGGTCCGACTTGGCCAACACCATTTCCACATCTTTGATCAAACTGCGAAAAAATGGCCAGCGCAGCATGTCACTCACCGCCTCAACCCCGTAGCTGTCCAGGGCCGCTTTGAGGCCGCTGCCCACCCCCAGGATCCCCGGCAAGTTAATTCGGGTCTGGGCCCAGGAAAACACCCAGGGTATGGCGCGCAGGTTCTCAATACCTTTTTGACTGCGACGAGCACTGGGTCTTGAACCGATGGACAAGCGCTGGATCACATCAATGGGGGTTGCCTGACGGAAAAATGGTTCAAAGTCTGCATTGTCATAGACCATTTTCCGATATTGGGCTCTCGCGGCCTGGGCAATGACATCCATCCGTTCAGACCACTGCGCGGTGTCCGGTGCTGACTGGCGCAGACTGGCGGTCACGGTGGCTCCGGTCATTTGTTCCAGATTACGCAGGGCCAGGGGCCGAACGCCATATTTCTGGTGAATGACCTCACCCTGCTCAGTGACCCTTAGATAACCTCTGACGCTGCCCGACGGCGCCGCCAAAATACCGTCTACGGTATTGCCGCCACCCCGACTCACGGTGCCGCCTCGACCATGAAAAAAGCCAATTTGGAGACCCAGTTCGTCAGCCACGTCGGTCAGCTGGCGCTGGGCTCGCTGCAGCGCCCAGCGGGCCGCGGCAATACCACTGTCTTTGTTACTGTCGGAATAGCCAATCATCACCAGCTGGCGTTGGCCGCGCTGCTTCAGGTGCTCACGATAACTGTGTTCCGCCGCCAGCCCGCGCACGATGCCCTCACCGGCGGTCAGGTCATCAACGGTTTCCAGCAGTGGGGCAATGTCCAGGGGCACATGGTTGTCATCACCTACCAGACCCGCGGCCTTGGCCAGGGCCAGCACGCTGAGTACGTCATCAGCGCCTTGGGCCATGCTGATGATGAAGCAGCCGATGGAGGCCGGACCAAAGGTTTTGCGGGCGTCGCGCACCGCGCGAAAAACCGCCAGCACCTTGTCCAAGATGGCGGGGGTCTCATCGGGCAACGCCGGCGGGTCGGTCAGCCATTGGCTTAGCTGAGCGACCCGCTCGGCGGCCGGTCGCTGGGTCCATTCCTCGTCACCGCTCCAGGCCGACATGGCCTGGCGCAGCTCCATGGCATCCTGGCGTATATCCAGGGTCGCCAGGTGGAAACCAAAAGTCCGCACCCGCCACATCAGCCGTTTGACCAGAAACAGTCCGGCCCGGGCACCCTTATTATGTTCCAGAGAGGTGCGAATGGTTTGCAGATCAGCCAGCATCTCAGCGCTGCTGGTATAGGCACCGGAACCACCGCTGAGCACCTCTACCAGGCGCGCCGTGACAAACGTCAACAGGCAGCGGTAGGGCATGTCCTGATAGCGGTCAGGAATCGTGCTTCCGATTTCTGGCAACAGCTGCTGGTATTTGGTCACCCGGTGCAGCACGGCCTCGTTCACCCCCGCGCTGCCCAGGGACTGGGATAGCTCCCGACCCAGCCGGCGAACCTCCGGCAGATACCGCGCCACAATCAACTGCCGGTGATCTTCCAGGCTCTCCCGTATGGTGGCATGACTAACGTTGGGGTTACCGTCCATATCCCCACCCACCCAGGAACCAAAGCGCAGCACGCTGGGCAGTCGCTCATTGGCGAAGGCATCAGGAAAGTATTTGTCCAGAGAACGCCTGAACGACTCATAGAATACCGGTACGATCTGATAAAGCACCTCGGTGACATAAAACATCACGTGTTCGCGCTCGGTGGCTACGGTGGGTTTGGCAGCGGAGTAGGCGCGGGTCTGCCAGGCGGAGGTTATCGCCTGGCGAATGCGCTGCAGCGCCATGTCTTCTTCTTCGGGGGTCCGGCTGGGATCAAATCGATCCACCATCCGCACCACCATAGATCGGTCTTTTTCCAGCAGCGTCCGGCGGGTCGCCTCGGTGGGATGGGCCGTCATCACCGGTTCGATGACGGTGCGCTGCAGCAGCTCGCGCAGCTGTTCGTTGCTGACCCCGGCATCGCGCAGCTGAGACAGGGCCTGGTCCAGGGAACCGCCAATCAGTTCACCGCCACGCTGATAGTCGCGAATGCGCCGAATGCGGTGCACTTTCTCGGCCAGATTGACCGCCTGAAAATAGGCGGAAAAGCCCTTCACCACCTGGGCCAGAGTCTCATCGTCGGCATCTGACAGACATTGCCACAGGCCGTCGGTGCTCAGGTCGTCGCCTTCGCGCCGGGCAATCGCCGCCAAGCGCACCGCTTCCACCAGGGCATAGAGCTCAGCTCCGCACTGCTCCTCCAGCACTTCACCGACCATGGATCCCAGCAAACTCACGTCCTGCTTGAGGGCTATATCCTTGTCTGGAAAGCTTATTTCTCTTGGGCTCATTAGCAATGTTGGGCCGCCTGAGCGCCCTGCCTTGATCAGAATTGAAGGCCGACTATAGACCAAATCCGGGTCGACTTTCAGCAATGATCGCCACTTGCGAAATGGCTGTCCTTTGGGCACCATGGCGAGCCCCGAATCGCCCCGCAGCGTCCGCGGACTCGGTTTACTGTAGATGATCCCCCTGTCTGGGCTTTCCGGCTGTGGGCGGTCTAAAGAGAGTTGGACATGGACGCAAAGGAATACGATTACATTGTGGTTGGGGCAGGATCAGCGGGCTGCGTATTGGCCAATCGGCTGTCTGAAGACCCCAGCATCAGCGTCCTGCTGCTTGAAGCAGGCGGCCGCGACTGGCACCCCTTTATTCATATGCCCGCCGGACTTGCCAAGCTGGTCAACGTGCGCTGGCTAAACTGGGGCTATGAGACCGAGCCCGAACCCGAACTCAACCAGCGGCGTCTTTACTGGCCCAGGGGCAAGGTGCTGGGCGGGTCGAGCTCCATCAACGCCATGTGTTATGCCCGCGGACATCGGGCCGACTACGACCACTGGTCAGATCTGGGCAACCAGGGCTGGAGCTACAGCGACGTGCTGCCGTTTTTTGTCAAAGCCGAAAACCAGGAGCGGGGCAGCAGCGAGTATCACGGCGACCAGGGCCCCCTCAGCGTTCAGGATCTGCGCCACCACAATCCCTTAAGCGAAGTATTTCTTGAAGCTGCTCAGCAGTGTGGCTTCAGTCGCAACGACGATTTCAACGGGCCGACCCAGCGCGGTTTCGGCTATTACCAGGTGACCCAGAAAGGCGGCGCCCGCTGGAGCACGGCGGCAGGCTATCTGAATCCGGCCAAGAGTCGGCCGAATCTCACCGTGATAACTGGCGCCCTGACCCACCGGGTGCTGCTTGAGGGTGGCCGCGCCGTTGGGGTTGAATACCATCGGGGCCGTTTCCTGAAAAGCGCCCGGGCCGGCCGCGAAGTGCTGCTAAGCGCCGGCGCCATCAACTCACCACAGCTGCTGATGCTGTCGGGCATAGGACCGGCCCAGATCATCACCAAAGCTGGTCTGAAAGTGGCCCACGAACTGCCCGGGGTGGGCCGAAACCTGCAGGACCACCTGGACGTATGCACTCTGTATCACAGCCAGTCAGCGGACACCTACGATCGCACCAACGACCTGGCGGTGGGTCTTAAGTACCTGCTGTTTCACCGCGGGGTCGGCACCTCCAACATTGCTGAAGCCGGCGGTTTTGTGGTCAGCGACCTGGCTAATGATGATCGACCCGACCTGCAGTTTCACTTTGTGCCGGCAATGCTGGATGACCACGGCCGCAATCGCCTCAATGGCGCGGGTTTCACGCTGCACTGCTGCGCGCTGCGCCCCGACAGTCGTGGACGGATAGAAATCACCAGCAGTAATCCCAAAAAATATCCGGCCATACACGCCAATTACCTCAGTGCCCCCCAGGATATGGATCTGATGATTGAGGGCATTCGACTGTCGCGAAAAATTCTCGGTGCCAAGGCTTTCACACCATTCAGGGAGGACGAGATCTTCCCCGGCGCCAAGCTCACCAGCAGAAAGGACCTGGAGGCGTTTGTCCGGCGCAAGGCGGAGACCATTTACCACCCGGTGGGAACCTGCAAAATGGGCAGCGACGAAATGGCGGTGGTGGACAGCGAACTGCGGGTGCGGGGCATCGACGGATTACGGGTGGTGGACGCTTCGGTCATGCCCACCCTGGTCAGCGGCAACACCAACGCCCCCACGGTAATGATCGCCGAACGCGCCAGTGCCCTGATCCGAAACCTGGGCGGCATTCGCGATCATCAAAAAGATTCGGGGTAAGCCCTCAGATATTGGTCCGCAGCGCCAGCAGCTCAGGGTAAAAGCTGGTATCCAGCGCCTTGCGCAGGAAGCCGACGCCGCTGGATCCGCCGGTACCGCGACGAAAACCGATGATCCGCTGCACCGTGTACATGTGCCGAAAACGCCAGTTCTGGAACGCATCCTCAATATCCACCAGGGTTTCGGCCAGTTCAAACAGATCAAAAAATCGATCGCTGAAACGATAGACCTTGGTCCAGGCGGCCTCCACCGACGCGTTGTGCTGATAAGGCTCACTCAGATCCCGGGTTGACAGGTCCGCATCGATCGCGAAACCCGCCCGTTCCAACTGTCTGATCGACACGTCATAAAGGCTGGGCTCGCCCAGCAGGGTTTGAAGTCGCGCCAGGTCATCGGGGCGATCTTTATGGACCCGCGCTGCGGCCGGATTTTTATTACCCAGCATAAACTCCAAAGCCCGGTATCCCACGGACTGAAAGCCCGAGGCGTTACCTAAGCTGTCGCGAAATTTCAGGTAGTCCACCGGGGTCATGGTGGCCAGGATGGACCAGGACTGTTTCATTTGATTGAGGATTTCCCGCACCCTGGCCAGCACCCGGAAAGAGCGACGGAATTTACCCTCGTCGATCAGGCGGATGGCCGCCGCTACCTCATGGCCAGCCAGCTTCAGCCAAAGCTCACTGGCCTGATGGATAACCACAAACAGCATTTCGTCGTGTTGGTCGGTGCGCATCTCCTGGGCAGACAGCACCTGATCCAGGTGCAGGTAGTCGCCATAGGCCATTTTGTCTTTAAAATCGGTGCGGATTTCAGACTCAACTTCACGGTAGTTGGGGGGATAAGATTTCAAGGTGGTTACTCCAAAACGCGCAGATTCGGGGGATTTATCATCAACCAGCAGACCGCTGCTGACGACTCACCAATTCAAACATGTGCTGCTGTACTTCGTCATATCGGCCAGGATCAGCCACATAGGGTAGCGCCATCACCTGGTCCATAATGGATTGCTGCTGGTCGCCGGCGGTCAGGGCATCGTGGTAGCTGACCTGGGGCAAGAAGGTCACCTGTGAGTACAGCGGCGCCCACAGATCCGGGTAGTTAAGGTGAAAATCTCTTTCGATGCGCTTTTGCAGCAGGAACTCCGGTTGACCGGACAGTTCGCTCATTTCAGTGAAGTTTCGCAGAGCCAGGATCGACAGCGCGTCAGCGTTGGGTTTACGCGCGCGCTCATAGGCCGGCAAAACCCGGGACCAGTCACCAGCGTGATCATCAAACATCTCAGCAAAAATTCGACAGTCTTCAAAACCGCAGTTCAGCCCCTGGCCATAAAACGGCACGATGGCGTGGGCGGCGTCGCCAATTAACAGGGCTCGTTGTTGCAGCACCCAGTGAGAAACACTGACCAGAGTTAAGTGTGACGGACGGGTTCGGGCGAAACGCTCCACCGGCTCGTGCATCAGGGGCACAGCATCGGCGAATTCGCTGCTGAGAAACCTGCTGATGTCATCGCGGGTCTTAAGGCGGGCAAACGAGCCCTCGCCATGGTCGGGCAAAAACGCCGTAGCGGTCATGGACCCATCGGGATTTGGCAAAGCAATCAACATGTAGTTGCCCCGGGGCCAGATATGCAGGGCATCCCGGGCAATGGCATGTTCACCGCCGGCCAGGGGTGGCATGTTCAATTCAAGGTAGCTGTGACCCATGCGGGCCACCTCTACCTGGGCATCGGCGCCGCCGGCCAGCAGCTGTCGAACCTTGGAGTTGGCGCCGTCAGCACCCACCAGGTAGTCAAAGCCTATGTGTAAATCGTCATCTTCAGGACGGGTGAAACGCGCCACCTGGTCGTTCAGCTCAATGCTGGCCAGCACCGCTTCAAAATGCAGGGTAATGCCTGGTTCTTCGCTGGCGATGTCCAGCAACACCTCGTTCACCGCCGCCCGGGACACGGACCAAATAGCCTGACCCTCCTGGCCGTAGGGCTGGCGGGTTATCTCGCCAGACCGGCTGTGCATGGCCCGGGCAAACATGGGCAGGGAGCGGGCCCTGACCGCGTCATCAGCGCGCACCTGGGCCAGGGCCAGCCAGCCCCGCTCCGACAGGGCAATATTGATCGAACGGCCCTCGTAAACATCGTGGATACGGGAATCGGTTCGGGCTTCCAGCAACGCCACCTGCAGCCCCCGGCGGGCCAGCATGATCGCCAGCAGGGTCCCCACCGGACCTGCCCCCACCACCGCTACGCGCTGGCTCATGAGTCGCTGGCCAGCAGCGTTCCAATTCGATCACCCAGGCGCCAGACATCCTCAAAGCTGTTGTAAAACGGGGTAGGGGCAAATCGCATCACGTCCGGGGCTCGGAAATCCGCGCTCACCCCGGTGGCACAAAGGCGATCAAAAAACGGCTTGCCGCAGCCGCCCAGTTTCACCGACAGCTGGCAGCCCCGCTGTTCGGGCTCCCGGGGGGTAATGGACTCAAGCCCCAGCTCCGGTCGGCGGCTGAATTCCTCGCTCAGCACGTGCAGCAGGTACGCGGTTAGTTCCAGACTTTTGCTCCGCAGCGCAGCCATCCCGACCTGGTCAAACATCTTCAATGACGCGCCCAGCATGGCCACTTCGATGACCGGTGGATTACTCAGCTGCCAGCCCTCAGCCCCGGGCATGGCCTTAAAGCCGGGTTCCATTAAGAATCGGCGGGACTGATCATAGCCCCACCAGCCGGCGAACCGGGGGCCATCAAAGCACTGCCCATGGCGCTGGTGAATATAGGCGCCGCCAATATTGCCGGGCCCAGCATTTAAATATTTGTAGGTGCACCAGGCAGCAAAGTCGGCCTGGTCATCATGCAGCGACAGGGGCACGTTGCCCACCGCGTGAGCCAGATCAAAACCCGCCAATGCCCCTACCCCGTGGGCGGCTTCAGTCAACCCGGCAATGTCAAAAAGCTGGCCGTTGAAGTAGTTGATCCCACCCACAAACAGCAGCGCCAGCTGGTCGCCGCACTGCTCAATGGCGCTGACAAAATCCTCGTGGCGAATCACCTGTTCGCCGGCTCTTGGTCCTACCTCAACGATGGCATCAGCGGGATCAAAGCCATGAAAGCTGACCTGACTTTCCAGCAGATAGCGATCCGATGGAAACATGCCGGCTTCGCTGATGATTTTGTATCGAGCCTTGGTTGGCCGATAAAAAGATACAAACAGCAGGTGTAAATTGGTGGTTAGCGAGTTCATACACACCACTTCACTCTCCAGCGCCCCCACCAGCCGGGCGCTGGGCCCACTGAGCTTTTTATGGCAGGTAAACCATGGGTCCCGTTCGGAAAAATGACCCTCAACCCCCAGCCGTGCCCAGCGCGCCAGCTCTTCCCCAACCGCCTCGGCGACCGCTAAGGGTTGCAGGCCCAGGGAGTTGCCGGTGAAGTACAGCTGCTCCTGACCGTCTACCTGTGGATGATGGAACTGCCGGCGCCAGTGGGCCAATGGATCAGCGGCGTCACAACTTTGGGCAAAGGCCAGAGAGTTTTCAAAAGAGTTTTCAAAAGTCATGGGGAGTGGGTCCGTTTTACGTCGGGCGTAGCTATAGCTAGTGGGCCAGGTTAATCCAGCCCGCCGGCGGCACCTTGCCTGGATGCACGCTGCCGCAGTTTGAGCAGCTTCGATGGCGCTGGCTATCGTAAAAGGCGTTGAACACCGGCGGCAGATCATCGACCAGGGATTTCAGATGCAGTTCAGCCCGGTGAACCAGCGAACCGCAGTCAAAGCAGTACCATTCAAAGGCATCCACCGCCCCCTCCGGGCGCTTGGGCTCAATCACCAGACCAACGCTGCCTGGCTGGGGTCGCTGGGGCGAGTGGCGAACGTGTTTGGGTAGAAAAAAGACGTCGCCCTCGCGAATGGGCACGTCGTAAAACTCGCCGCCGTCATAAACTTTCAGCAGCATGTCACCGCTTAGCTGGTAGAAAAACTCCTCCACCGGGTCGTCATGAAAGTCGGTCCGCTGGTTAGGGCCTCCCACCACCGTTACCATCATGTCGGTGTCCTCCCAAACCTGCTGATTGCCCACTGGTGGTTTCAGCAGGTGGGCGTGGTCATCGATCCACTGACGAAAGTTAAAGGCGCTGAGTCTTTTGTTCATGGCTTCGGTTCAGGTTCATCGACAGGGCTTAACAGGGCTCCATGATACCGATATCTGGCCTGCCTGACGGCCACTTTCACGGCAAAAACCCGTCCCGGCAGCGTCGGACGCCGTTGCAAGGCGGCAACGATCACGCCACTATCGGTGCCTGATTTACCTTCATTCAGGAAACACCACAGTTATGTCCAGCCAAGCTGCAACTCCGGCCCGCAAATCCATCACCATCACCAGCCTGCAGGCCATGAAGGGCAAGACCCGGTTTTCCTGCCTCACCGCCTATGGCTACAGCGAGTCCTATGCGGTCAGCGACGCCGGAGTTGAGGTGATACTAATCGGCGACTCCCTGGGAATGGTGATTCAAGGCCACGACAACTCACTGCCGGTGACCATCGAAGACGTGGCCTATCACATCCGCTGCGTTCGCCGGGGCAATCAGGGATCGCTATTAATGGGTGATCTACCGTTTATGACCTTTTACTCAGAACAGGTCACCTTGGAAAGTGCAGCCGCGCTGATGCGCGAGGGGGCCCAGATCGTCAAGCTGGAGGGTGGCGCCTGGCTGGCTGAGACCACCCGCCTGCTGACTCAGCGCGGCATTCCCGTGTGTTGTCACATGGGTTTGATGCCCCAGTCGGTGAACCACCTGGGCGGTTTTCGCGTGCAGGGCCGCGACCCGGACAAGGCCCAGACCATTATCGATGAAGCCCTGGTGCTGCAGGACGCCGGCGCCAGCATTATCCTGCTGGAGTGTGTGCCAGCGGAGCTGGGTGGCCGGGTCACCCAGGCGCTGGAAATCCCGGTCATTGGGATAGGCGCGGGGCCAGACACTGACGGCCAGATCATGGTCCTGCAGGATCTGCTCGGTCTGTATCCAGGCCGGCCGGCCAAATTCGTGAAAAATTTCCTGGCCGGCAATCCTGACGGCATCCAAGGGGCCATCGCCCGCTATGCCCTGGCGGTGCGCGACGGCAGCTTCCCAGCGCCGGAACACTGTTACTCATGAGGGGATTTATCATGCCAGTGAGCCATCGTCTGTTGGCCCTTTTAATCACCGCTTTGCTGGCCCTGGCCGGCTGCGACAGTCAACCACAGTCCTCGACCCCAGCCCCGGCGGACCCGTCAGGCTATGACACCCTGATTGTCGGCGGCCAGGTTTACGACGGCAGCGGATCGCCGGCCCAGCAGCTGGATATTGGGATAGTCGGTGACCAGATTGTGGCCATGGGGCAGCTGGACAGGAGCAAAGCGAAGCAGGTGGTTGATGCTCAGGGCAAAGCAGTGGCGCCAGGCTTTATCAACATGCTCAGCTGGGCCACCGATACCCTGCTGGAAGACGGCCGAGGGCTGTCAGACATTCGCCAGGGGGTCACCCTTGAGGTGTTTGGCGAAGGCTGGTCCATGGGGCCATGGAACCAGGCCATGAAAGACATCGACCTGGCCCGCCAGTCCGATATTCGCTACGACATCCCCTGGACCACCCTGGGTGAATATCTGGAGCATTTGCAGGACCGCGGCGTGTCCCCCAACGTGGCCTCTTTTGTCGGCGCGACCACGGTGCGCATTCACGAACTGGGGGAGCAGGACCGGCCCCCTGAGCCCGATGAGCTGGCCCGGATGAAGGCCCTGGTGGCTGAGGCCATGGGCGAGGGTGCCCTGGGGGTGGGCTCATCGCTGATTTATGCGCCGGCCTTCTATGCCGACACCGAAGAATTGATTGCCCTGGTGGATGTGGCGGAGGACTTCGGCGGATCCTACATTACCCACATGCGCTCTGAGGCCAATCAGCTGCTGGAGGCCATTGACGAGGTGCTGGAAATTGCTGAGGCCACCGCTGCCGGGGTAGAGATCTATCATCTGAAAGCGGCGGGCCGGGACAACTGGCCAAAAATGGAACAGGCCATTAGCACCATAGAGGCGGCCCGGGCCCGTGGCGTGGATATTCGCGCCAATATGTACACCTACGTGGCCGGCGCCACTGGTCTGGACGCCGCCATGCCGCCCTGGGTGCAGGAGGGTGGCCATGACGCCTGGGTCCAGCGACTCAAAGACCCGCAGATTCGCGCCCAGGTACTAAAAGAAATTGAAACCCCATCTGACCAGTGGGAAAACCTGTACCTGGCGGCAGGCAGTCCCGAAAACCTGCTGCTGATCGGCTTTCGCAACGAGGCACTCAAACCTCTGGCGGGCAAAACCCTGGCCCAGGTAGCAAGCCTGCGTGGCACCAGTCCGGCGGACACCATGATCGATCTGGTGATTGAAGACGATAGCCGGGTGGGCACGGTGTACTACCTGATGTCGGAGGAAAATGTCGCTCGGCAGGTGGCCCTGCCCTGGATGAGTTTTGGCTCAGATGCTGGAGCGATGGAACCCGCCGGTGTATTTCTGCGTTCCAGCACCCACCCCCGGGCCTACGGCAATTTTGTCCGGGTGTTGGGAAAATACAGCCGTGATGAAGGGCTGATTTCTCTGTCAGAGGCGATACGGAAACTCACCTCCCTACCCGCGACCAACCTGAAAATTCGCCGGCGCGGTCTGCTTAAGGAGGGCTATTTCGCTGACCTGGTGATGTTTGATCCCGACACCGTTACAGACCACGCTACCTTTCTTCAGCCCCATCAGCTGGCCACCGGGGTAACCCATGTATGGGTCAACGGAGTCCAGGTGTTGAAAGACAGCCAGCACACCGGCG
>CAYGPO010000087.1:0-19613 GCA_964351665.1 uncultured Gammaproteobacteria bacterium
AACAGGTAGCGACTTCGACATGGTCATTGTTCTTAACGAAACGCTAGTGCCAGGCAAGCCGAGAAAATTCGCTTTCAAAGAAAAAACGGACGACACCGTCGATGGGGACGAACCAGGACTGACTCAGTTTCTGGGTGATACGGCGCTTAGCGGCGATGTGTCCGCTGATGAGATCGAATTTTTAAGGACACTGAAGTTCAGGAGAAAACGCCCCAACGCACTCTATTATTATCGCGAACTGCAAAACCTGCGAGACCCACTGCACTTTCAGTCCGCACCGGGCTGACTCCTCCCTGTTGCCGGCAGCCTTCATCCCCCGTCTTTCCGGCCTGCCCTGGTGAATTTGCTTGAATCACCCGTTTGGGTGATGGATCACGGGGGCAATTTTGTTCAATATCAGTTGTTGATTCACCCACACTTAAGGAGCGGGACATGGAACTGGGCAATTTTTCGTTGAGTCTTACGGTTAAAGATCTGGCAGCATCACAAGCCTTTTATGAAAAACTCGGCTTTGCACCCGTGGGGGGCGCGGCAGAACAAGGCTGGTTGATTGTGCAAAACGCCGGCTGCACCATAGGCTTGTTTCAGGGCATGTTTGAAAAGAACATGCTCACTTTCAATCCGGGCTGGGATTCAAACTCGAAAACGCTCGATAACTTCACCGACGTCAGACAATTGCAGCGCAAGCTTAAAGACGCAGGCATTGAACTTTTAACCGAAGCTGATGAAAAAGGCAGCGGCCCAGCAAATTTTGTAGTTGCTGACCCAGATGGCAATCCAATTTTGGTTGATCAACACGTTTGAACTGAAGACGATGACGCTTATTCGAAGCCGTTAGCAAACAGCTGGAATATCATCGCCTCAACCGAAGCCGTTGAAGGTACCCCTAGCACGACATTAGCCGCTGCTGCACGAAGTAGATCTCGCTCAGCGGCAGTTATTCCACTGGCCGTATACGCCAAATTGCGGGGGTCCTGCTGGGTTAGTGTTGCATAAAGTACGCAGGCTGAAAGATAACTTCCCTGCCGACTTGGGTGACTGCCATCGGATTCATAAAGCGATAGAAATTGGCTGGGATTAGCAGTTACCGGATCCAGCCCGGCGTTGAGGTAGGCGTCGTGTATCAGTTGGAAGGCTGAGCCTACTGGGGCACTAACTGTTGGGCGGGCAGGTGTGCTGGTGGCCGTGACGTATCGGGCATACCCCTCATCAAGCCGGGTCTGCATGGCGGTAAAATCTGCATATATAAACGCGTTTCGGCTATCGCCATTGCGCCGGCCCCAAGTGTTGAAAAACACGCTTTGGGCACCTAGTGCTTCTACCGTATCGTCCAGTTCAACCACGGCATTGAGGCTGTCGGTAAATATGGTGCTAAGGTCATAAAAACCCGGCGTCTGGCTTTGGTCCTGTAACACCACAAAGTTCAGCGGCAGGGGGTCTGTCACCAGATACTGGCGCAGCGTCACATTTCCATTGCTGCCGTCAGCGTTGGCCAAATGCCTGGTGAAGTTGGCTCCCCCAGAGGTGCTGCGGTAAACCTGGGCCTGGTCGGTACCCATCACGTCTTCCGCCAGCATACTTCTCAGCATGCCCTGCAGGCCGTTGCGTGAAGTGTAGCTGTTGCCTATCAGCAAGACATTGATGTCATCTGCAGATACACAGGGAATAGCGGCAAGCAGGCCAAGAATCAGGATAAAAACGTTTTTCATGACTTCTGTGCAAGCATCAGTGCTCAGGGGCGGCACAGCGTAGGGCATTTTCTCAACAGGCTCAAACTGAACAGCGATGACCCACCGACAGTGCGTATGAAACTAATTCATCGTTGACTGCTGTCTGCCGGTGGCGTGATGTACGCGTCCATTTTTCGAATACCATTTCGGTCAACCGGCGAATTGATCCGGCAACCCGGTTAACCGCTCATGATTGTTACGACTAGCGCGGAGGAAAACGTCGTCCAGCGGCCAGTATCTACCACTGAGGTCAAACAACCCGCTGGGCCCTGCTACCGCATCATTAAGTTTAACGTTGGCTGCTATATGAGTGTTGGGAAGAACCACCATATTCTTTAGTTCACAACCAGGGCCAACAATGACACCGTTACTCAGCACACAATCTGAGTCCAACACCGATCGGGAGCCCAACTGGCAGTGTTTACCCAAAAATACGCCAGTGCCCATGCTAACGCCGCGCCCAATTCGGGTTTTCCAATCAATAACCTGCGCCCCACTTCGCGTGCCAGGCAGCGTCAAAGTGGGATATCGGCCGGAAGCCGCAGCAATGTTGGCCCCGTGATACTGCTCTATCGAGGACATAGGCACACAGGAATAGTCACCTCTGTTCCCCCATAACTGATTTGCCAGGCAATTGTCGGCTGTGGACCAATGACCGCTACTGTGAAAACCGCTGGAACGATAGGGTTTAAAAGCTGGCATAGCGTTATCCATGATCGATGATTCAAACAGGTGCAGTTCGTCGCCAGTAACGTAAGCACATTGTCCGAATTGCAAGACGGTCTGCAACAGCAGGTCTTCCCCTTTAAGATCGCTATATCGCAGCGTCATTCCCCACTCCGTTCCATCGCCCAGGCGGCTTTTCACTGCGCTTTGCTCCACGCCGCCGGCAATGCGTACATGCCGGATTCCTGCCTCATGCAACTGCTCTAACACATGCACAATGATAGGTTTTCCAGCCACCGGCAGCATCGCACGATGCGTCGATGGCCATATCGGGAACAACGGCATCTGGTTTTGGGAAAAACCCAAAACAACCACTTTGCCAGACATCAGTACGCGCCTTTTCCGGAGATTACGGCGGGAACGGTTTGGATGATGATCTGGAGGTCGCGAACAATATTTTGCTGACCTAAGTATTTGAGATCCAATTCAACCTGCTGCCTAAATGCCAGGTTGCTGCGTCCACCTATCTGCCACAGACAAGTGAGCCCTGGTTTGGCTTGCAGTCGCTTTCTTGTAACTACGTCATACTCGTCAACTTCAGAGGGAACTGGTGGGCGTGGCCCAACAATGGCCATATCGCCGCGCAGCACATTAAATATCTGTGGCAATTCATCAATGGAAAAGCGACGAATGACTGCTCCGACACGGGTTATTCTCGGGTCGCGGCGCATTTTGAATGTCACGCCATCACCACTTTCGTTGCGTGCAGCAAGGGCCGCTTTCTGGTCCTCAGCGGTTAGACACATAGACCGAAATTTGATCATTCGAAAGCGTTTCCCGCGCAAGCCCACGCGCTCCTGAAAGAAAAGGATTGGGCCGTGGGAGTTAAATTTAATTGCCATTGCGGTTAGCGCCAGCAACGGTGACAACATAAGGGCCGCGGTTCCAGCCACTAGAAGATCTAATAAACGTTTCGCAATTCCTATGCTGGCCAAACGCCAGCGCCATGTTATCTGGCGCAACGATTCGGTAAGCACATTGCCTGGCAGGCGCGATTGAACCGTCATTAGGCTAACGGGTGGCAACGGCCCGTTATGGGGCTCGCGGGAAAATAATTTTATTAGAAATGGAAGTATCATTTTTATACTCTCGTTACATTAATGAACATAATGATACAATTATGCCGCAATATACGAAGCAGTAAATGCTAAAAATGATAATAACTGTCAATCTGTTGACGTGTACTCAGGCAATTTTCGCGTTAACGTCTTCAACGTCTGGTCACATAAGGTCAGTAGTTCAAGCAGCTGCTGATCATTCGGCACTTCGCCCTGCTCAGCGCTGTCCTCGTAGCGTTCGCACAGATCTGCCAAATCCACAGCCCCGATGCTTCGACTCGCCCCTTTGATGCCATGAAGTATTTGTGCCGTGCCAATGGCATCCCCTTGTTGCTGAGCCAGTCTCAGCGCCTGTTTCCGCGCTGGCAGTTCACGGATGAATACCGGTATCACTCTGGCCAAAAGCTGGTTCGCCGCTGGCCCCAGATTGTAGAACAACTCATCGTGGACCAAACGTACATCTTCGTGTGCCTCGGCAGAAGATTCGTTCGCAAGTTGCTCCGTACTATCTTCTGCATGACGTTGGGCATAAGCCTGCTCTAGCGCGCTGGCCAATTCCTGGATGTCCACAGGCTTAGACACGTAACCATCGATGCCCGCCTCCAGGTAAGTGCTTTGATCTTGTGCCAACGCACTGGCAGTAATTGCAATAATGTAAGGCTGCACAATGTCTTTATTGTTACGCAGGCGACGAGTTGCCTCAATGCCATCCATAACAGGCATACGTACATCCATTAGAACCACATCGTAAAGCTGGTTTCTGAATGCCCGGAGCACTTCTTGGCCATCACAGACCAGATCTGCCTGATAGCCCAAAGCCTCCAACTGCGCCTGTTGGATTAATCGATTGACGTGGTAGTCATCAGCCAAAAGTATTTTTAGCGGTTTTCCAATACCCAGATCTTTAGGCGGGAGCTCATGATCCGCAGATAGATACCTCGCGGGCGAACTCACATCCAGACGTCGGCTAGGGCTGCTGGACTCTGCGTCGTCTGCGATCTGACCGAATACATAAAAATGGAAATCGCTGCCTTGATTTACCATGCTAGTGACTGCGATGTCCCCGCCCATAAGCTGACACAGGCGCTTACAGATGGACAGTCCAAGCCCAGTGCCAGCGCCCGTTGAACCAGGATTGATCTGCACAAAGGCATCAAAGAGCCTGTCCAGATGTCGCTGCGGAATACCAATTCCGGAATCAACGACCGCAATATCAAGCCTGGCCCATCGGTTGTACCTCCTGGACCCTAGCGTACGAGCAGCCTGCGGCACCTCCACCTCAACAACTTCCTGGCAGTTAGCAGAGATAGTAATGCCACCGGTATCGGTGCATTTAAGAGCGTTGGTCAATAGATTGAGTAGAACTTGCTGAATTCGCGCTGGATCCAGAAACAGTTTCTGATAGCCGTCGTTCAGTTTTGGCGCGATCAGGCTCAAGCCTTTTTCCCTGGCCTGTATTTGCACCAATGACACGGCATCGTCGAATAGTTTTTCAAGGTCGCAGACCTGGTATTCCAGATCAACTTTACCCGCTTCGATTTTTGAGAAATCGAGAATGTCATTAATAATACGGAGTAATAGGTCGCCGCTAGAGCGGACGGTTTTTAGTTGCTCCCGCTGCGGATTTTTAAGCTCGGAATCCAGCAGCAATCCAGTAAAGCCAATGATCGCATTGAGGGGCGTACGAATTTCGTGGCTCATACGGCCGAGGAAATCCACTTTAAGCTGGGAAGTCTCCAGCGCTTCATCGCGGGATTCCCGTAACTCGTGCTCAGCGGTTTTTCGGGCGGCAACTTCCTGTTCCAAACGAGTAATCGCCAACGACAGTTCCTTCGTACGCCGCTCGACTTCATCCTCCAGCTCGTTCTTGGCTTGTTCCAGATCGCGGTTGGATTGCCAAAGGCGCTGGCCAATAGACTCCAGAGCCTGTTCAGCCTGCTGCCGCGCAGCCTGTTCTCGTTGTAGGCGTTTCACCCAGAAGGCCTGATCCATCAGAGTCGTGTAACCAGCATTGTTCTGGACTTATCGTCACTGGATTGGCTGGCGATCTCAACGCTCAACGGCTGATTGAAGTGGTTACCGGCGGCTTCCACCAGCGCGTGGGCCACGCCCGCCATTGGCCTGGACGACTTGTACGTCACCAGTAGACCGTGGTTCCGAAAATCCGCAACCGTGATTTTGGGTGGTCGGGCATTGGCATAAAGCTTCTCTACCTCAACATGAATTTTCTCACCCACCGAACGCAAGAAATCAAACACATCAGCGTTGTCCTCAAAAAATTCTGGGTGCATACGCTCAAAGGCCTGCATCAAAAATGCGGCAAATTCGCCAACAATTTCCGCCGCCGTATCGCTGGAGCGTTGCACCAGGGCTTCCAGCAAGTCCAACAATTCGCCATGGGGATAGTTGCCCACTGATGTGTAGGCGCCCGCTGTACTCAATCCAGGTTCTACGGCCTGCAGGATATCCTCAACGCGTTCTGGCCCATACCGCTCTTCAACAAAAGACAGAAATTCAACCAGCAAAGTACCTTTCATGATTGGGCCCGGCGTCTACGCTGATCGTCTTTTACCAATCCACGAAGATCATCAACGTTGATGGGTTTGGGAAATACCTGCACATCATCGGGCAGCGTGCCACGTTTAAGTATCTGTTCGTTGCTCAGTGCCGTAATCACGACCAGTTTCACGTTGTCGCACAAGCTCAATCGGTCAACAGAGCTAATCATTTCCACGCCGTTCATTCCCGGCATGTCAACATCCACAATCACCAATGCCGGATCATATTTACCCAGCGCGATCAGGCCTTCAAATCCGTTCTGCGCAAACTTCAGGTTCGCGTTGGGCTTTAGAATTTCAAACAAGGCTCGGTAATACGCTTGCATCGTCAAATCGTCCTCAACGATCAGCACATCACATTGCTCAGTGATGACCTGGTCGGTGGGTTCGTTGCGTTGTTGCAAGACCGCCTGGAGCGACGATTCAGAAATCCGCCGATGCCCACCGGAGGTTTTCCAGGCCTCGAGGGAGCCGTTTTCCACCCACAGCTGAATGGTCCGAACTGATACCCCCAGCCGACGGGCCGCCTCTTTAGTGCCAACAACTTGCTCGTTCACATCAATCCCCCTAACAGTAGATATTTCATTATTACCACTATTATTGTAATAAAGCACCCCTGAAGCGGCCATTTGTATCATTAATTCGCGATTAATGTATCAGTTGTTTGCGTTTCTGTAATCGTATGTATCAGTTTTATCGGTATGATGCACGCCATGAACTATCAGTTAGCACATCTTATGAATTTCATCATTACCGAAATCGGCAGCACCATGGAATTGGGTTGCTCAAAGCGACATGGGGCAAAAACGGGATCGCTGCCACTGGGGCGGCTTTTTGGTCTTGCCATGTTCGCGCTATTGGCAACAGCACAAATCAACGAAGTTAATGCCAATCCGCTGGCGGCGTTTAATCAGCTGACCAATGCACCTACGGATGATGAATTACCCGCTCAATCAGCGGGATCAGCAGCCAGCGTTAACCGAACCTTGCGACCCGCGCTGAGCTATCCGACCTTACATGTGGAAGAACGCGGACCGCGCGGACCGCTGGTGTCTGATAGCGCTCCGCTGCGCGCAACCCAGCTTTCGGCCGGTGCACAATCGGACTTTTCTGCTCTGGTAGAAGAAAGCTTGGGAACGCCACTGATCCGTTACGGCCGTGACCTTTTTCATCCGGAGACTCAAAATTTCAACGCAGCCGACCAGATCAACGTGCCAGGAGATTTTGTGTTGGGGCCCGGTGATGAAATTTACCTCCGAGCCTGGGGCACCGTGGAAATAAATTACCGCGGTGCGGTGGATCGTCAGGGTCAGATCGTCCTGCCCAAAGTTGGCGCCGTGCCGCTGGCAGGGGTTCGCTTTGCCTCGTTGAAAGAACATTTGAACCAGGCCATCGGCCGACTCTACAAAGGCTTTGAGATTTCGGTGTCCCTGGGCCAACTAAAATCCGTGCAGATTTATGTCACCGGATTCGCCGCCTCCCCCGGTCGCTATACGATACCCAGCCTGTCCAACAGCCTGAACGCGATTCTTGTCGCAGGCGGCCCGGCTGCGGCCGGCGACCTACGTCGAATTGTGCTGCGACGTGGGGGCTCTGATTTAGCGGAATTTGACCTATACGACCTACTAATTGATGGCCAGTTGAAGAGTGATGAACGCCTGCAGCCCAATGACGTACTTTATATACCGCCGCAACTGGGCGAAATAGCCATTGCAGGCAGTGTGAACGCGCCAGCCATTTTTCAACTGAAGTCAGGTGAAACTCTAGGGGAATTAATTCGCTATGCCGGCGGCCTTAGCACCACGGCGCAATCTCAGCAGGTGTCCCTGGAACGCATCACCGCGTCGGGCCAACGAGTGCTAGAGACCCATTTGCTGGACGAGGACATTATGACCCTGGCGCTGCGCGCTGGTGATCTAGCACTAGTCACACCGATCAATCCGAGGATGACCAATACGGTCACGCTTAGAGGCCATGTGGCGCAGCCCTTCCGGCATGCCTTTAAAACGGGTATGCGCATCTCAGATCTTATCCCGTCGCTGGACGCGTTGATTTCACCGAACTACTGGATTGAACACAATCGGCGCGACCAGTGGTTAGGTTCCGCCAAGCGCCAGACCAGCACTAATTTTGATCAATCCAGTCCTGATGTGAATTGGGAATATGCGGCGTTGGAGCGGATCAACGCCGAGACTCTGGCGGTTGAACTATTGCCAGTTCAGTTAGGTCGCGCAGTGTTGGATAAAGACCCGACTTTCGATCTGGAACTGCAAGCCGGGGATGCCCTGACGGTATTTGCGATCAACGACTTTCGTACCCGCGACGCGCAAAAACATCGCTTCGTGCGGATTGAAGGTGAAGTTGCGCGGGCTGGTGTTTATTCACTGGGAGCCAATGAGACTCTGGCAGACCTGATTCGACGCGCGGGTGGAGTAACGCCATCAGCTTATCTATTTGGTTTGGAGTTGCGCCGCGAATCGGTCCGCCGCCGACAGGAAGCTCGCATTGACGAGGCCATAGACGAACTTGAGCGTGACTATCAGCGACACCTAATTGATCGATCACGCAACGTGCTAAGCGGTGACCTTTCCATGGCAATACCGCCGGAGTCTGATGCCATCGCCAACTTGATTTATCGGCTGCGCGAAGCCCGACCCAGCGGACGCATGGTGCTGGAGTTGGAGCCCAACATCGATAACCCAAACAGTTTGCCGATGTTTGCCCTGGATGACGGAGATTCTATTTATGTCCCACCCAGGCCCGATACGGTAGAGGTAGTGGGAGCGGTGATTCGACAGGGATCTTTCCTGCACACCCATCAACGCAGATTTGACAGTTATGTGGAAAAGGCCGGCCCAATTCCCGGCGCCGATCAGCGCAATATTTATGTACTGCGCGCCGACGGCACGTTCGTCAAAGCCACCAAGAAACTGTGGCTGGCAGCGGGTGATGCGATTGTAGTGCCTGAGAAAGTGGATCGCGCCACTTTTGTGAGACGTCTGAAAGACTGGACCCAAGTGCTGTATCAATTCGGCCTGGGTGCTGCTGGCCTGAAAATCTTAGATGGTTTATGAGCAGTCCATGAACCCCCAAATTCCTCAAAACCATAGTGTTCTCCCGCTGATCCTAGTGTTGGCTAAACGGGCTCGAATGTTGGCAGGCGTCCCCCTACTGGCCGCGGTCATAGCCGTGATCACCTGTAAAATTATGGACCCGGTCTATTCAGCGACCGCTCGGCTATTGCCACCTCAATACAACGAAAACACTGTCAGTGGTATGCAGAATCAATTGGGCGGTGAAAGTCAGTTGGGCAATAGCGCCCTCACTCTAAAAAACCCCACAGACCTATTTGTGGGTGTATTGAAAAGCCGAACTATTGTGGATGCGGTCATCGAAGACCAACAGCTGGGTGGACACTATGGGGTAGACAAAGGCAGTGACCTGCGCAAGAAACTGCTGCAGTCGACGATCATTCGCGCCGGTAAGGACGGTATCGTTTCCGTCACAGTGGAAGATCACAGCCCGGAGAAATCGGCCCGCATTGCTAATAGCTACGTTAATCAGTTCTATGACTTTGCCGCCAACATGGCGAGCCGTCAGTCACAAAGGCGCAGCGAGTTTTATGCACAGGCATTGGTAAAGGCCCAAGCTGAACTAAAAGCTGCTGATGATGCGCTATCTGAGTCCGAACGAACCACCGGCTTCACCCGACTGACCGGCCAGGATCAAGCGATAGTGCAGGCAGTGGCTGAACTGCAGGCAGAAATTGCGGCTCGAGAAATCCAACTTAAAACCATGGCCAGTTACGCCACGGCCAATAACCCCGACGTCCAGCTGATTGAACGCGAACTGACCAACTTGCGTGACGAAATGGCCCAAATGGTGGGTACCGAAGGTAAACCTGGAATAGGTCTGGCAGAGCTGGGTGGCGCCACCAAGGCACTGCAGCAACACACTCAGCGGCGACGCCAGGTCACCTACTGGGAAACCATCGTCATGTTGCTCGGGCGTTATAGCGAGTTGGGAAAAATTGATGTCACTCGTGATATGTCGCTTTTCCAGGTATTGGATTGGGCCATTGCCCCCGATGACAAATCTAAACCCCGTACCCGGATTGCCGCCATCCTGGCAATTCTTGGAACCGGCTTTGTCTGTCTTTTCTGGGTGCTGGCCAGCGCTTACGTGGCAGAACGACGTCGTCACAGCGCTGAATTTGAGCGCCACTGGCGGGAATTGATCAAGACAATTTTTGGCCTGTTTTCCTTAACGAGAACTCAGTCATGAACTCGTTAAAACGAGCCTCCATGGCACGCAATGTCTCTGCGTTATACGTACTGCAGATCGCCAGCTACTTGTTGCCGCTGCTAACCATTCCGTTTCTTATCAACATGCTGGGTGTAGGAGGATTTGGCGCACTGTCGGCAGCAGCTTCGATGATGTTTCTCGGCGTACTAATGGTGGACTGTGGGTTCAATACCGTGGCCGTCCGCGAGTTGGCCCAACCGGGAATTCAAATTCAGCAAGCTAGCGAAATTTATGTGGCCACCCAGGTCATTCGCTTGTTGAGCGTACTCGCTGTCACGGTCTTGCTGCTGACCTTATCTTGGATTAATCCCCAGTCATGGTTCGATCGTTCCCTAGCCTGGGCTAGTTACGCAATGGTATTGGGCACCTGGCTTTATCCCACCTGGCTGTTTCAAGGCTTGGAGGTAATGCACCTAACCACTGTGTGCAGCATTTGCGGAAGAGTGCTTGCCTGTGGACTGATGTTCTGGATGGTTCGCGGACCCGATGACCTTTGGCTTGCCGCGTTCTTGCAGTCCAGCGCAACGGTAGTCTCAGGGCTGATTGCTCAAGTCATCATTGTGTGCAGGCTTGGCCTGCGGTGGCGATCTGGCATCAACGGGTTGGGCACTCGAGTCAGCAAGATCTGGCGCCAATCCCGTGGACTGCTTGGTTCAGAATTTCTCACCCATGCCGGTAACAACAGCGGTGCGTTTGTGCTGAGCTTTTTCGCCACCGACGCCGCAGTGGGAGCATACGCCACCTTAGAAAAGGTGGCTCGCGCAGCGCTGGGCCTGCTGCGCCCGGTGCTTACTGCACTGTTACCAAGAATTGTTCGTCAGCATCGGCAATGTGCAACTCTCGGAAAACGATACGCAACACAATGGCGGCGCCGCCTCATTCTGGCGGGCATAGTCACCGCGCTAGGAATGGCAAGCGCAGGACTTTGGTCGTTGGGATATTTCGAGCAGTTGACCGAGCAGGTTGAAGCCAGCTGGATATTGGGGATGTCCGGATGGCTCATGCTGGCGATTATGGCTCAGGCTGAAGGCCAATTGATGTGCCTTGGATTAGGCCGACCTGATCATTATTCCCAAGGGCTTTGGACAGGATCCATTGTTCACATTACCGGCGCCTTAGTCGGCACATGGTTAGTGGGTGTTGGCGGCCTCGTCAGTGCCCTCGTGCTGGCGGAGGCTTGCCGTTACGCAACGTTCGCTCTTAAAAATCACCACACAATTAATAGGAACCTGTCATGCGCATCCTAAACATTTCATCACTGTATCCACCGAACGTCGTTGGCGGCGCTGAAATGGGGCTGCAAACTATGTCTGAAGCTATGGTGGACCTGGGGCACGAACTTCATGTGTTGACGTTGCAGCCTCCCCGGGGTGAAGGAAAACCGGTGGGCGACTCAGCGGGTACAGTGAATGTTCAGGGTGTGCCGTTGGCAAATATTTACTGGCCTTTTGGCGCACGCAAAACCCGTAGCTCAGCGCTAAGAGCCGCCTGGCATGGTATTGATACCGCCAACGCGGTGATGGCGGGAAGAATCAAAAAACTAGCGCTGAAGATTCGCCCGGACGTTGTGTTAACTCGCAACCTTCAAGGAATATCAACCGCCGTTATTCCCGCGCTCGCCAAGGCCGGTTTGCCTGTCGTGCACGTACTACATGACTACGGCCTATTGTGTCCTCAGACGACCTTGTCTCGCAATGGCCGCGAATGTGGGCTCAAAAAGGAGCGCTGCAGTCCCTGCCGAATTTTGACCGCCCCGCGCTGGCAACATGCAAAACATTTGAGCGGCGTTATTGGCGTTAGCCAGGCGGTGCTGGACCTGCATCTAACCCATGGTTTGTTTACCAACATTCCCAATCGCGCAATTTACAACGCGCTGTCTCCACGCTTCAGTATTGTCGACCAGCCGCGCGCACGTGGTGACGAGATCATGCGGTTTGGTTACCTGGGACGCGTTGAACAATCCAAAGGCATTGAAACCCTATTGCAAGCCTGTGTTCGGCTCAATCAACAAGGCATAAAGTTCGAGCTGCAGATTGCCGGTCGCGGCGATCGCCAATACCTTGCAACGTTGCAACAGAAATATCCGTTGTCCCAGGTCTCCTACCAAGGGTTTGTGGATGCGCCGGATTTTCTACGTCAAATTGACACACTGGTTTTTCCCTCGCTATGGCACGAGGCGCTAGGCAACGGCGTTTTTGAAGCATTTTCTCAAGGGTGTCCGGTGATCGGGTCGGACCGTGGAGGTATTCCTGAGTCTATAGACCACGGCGATAACGGCTGGGTATTTACCGCCGGCGACTCCGCCGACCTGGCCAGGCGAATGCATTTGCTGACAGTTCAGCCACAACGGCATCGGGAGATGGCCTTCAACGCAATTGGCAAGTCGCGTCAGTATCAAGCTCATCTGCGAGCCACCCAATACCTGGATTTTTTGCAGCAGGTAACGCAGCGCCAGCGAAGGGCAAGCTGACTATGTTGTTCGGATTTCCTCTTGAGGTGCGCTGGCGTGAACGACTGATTTTGTTGGCGGCTGGATCGTTTGTTGTGCTCACCATAGTGGCCGGGCCCGCACGATGGGGATTGTCCCAGGCTGGCCTGTCAGCGCTAATTTACGTGCCCAACTTGTTGATGTTGATTGCTTTGGCCTGGCATACCGTTGCTGAACCCCACATCAAAGGATTTTCTGCGCTAACCCTTATCGCCTGGCTTATTCCGATACATGCGGCGGTGGTGGGTTTACAGTTTTTATCGCCAGCCCAATTGGCTATGGGCATTTACGTGCTTCTGCCATTTTGGTTTGGCTTAAGTTGTGGGCCTGTCTTGCTGCGCAACTGGGCAACCATTAGCCGCCTCGTGCCGGCGCTTTGGCTGGTTGCTGCCGGTGGCGTCCTGCTAAACGGATCGGTGACCTATCCTTGGGAAGGCTTTGGCTATTCTGTAGGCAATCTGGAAGTGGACGGCGCCCGCCAATGGTATGCCGGCGGCGGCAACAAACGCTTAGCTGGTTTTTCCCGAGCCTCTTTTGACGCAGCAGTGCAGATCCAACTCCTGGCCATATTGCTGTTACTGAATACTCGGTCGGTGATGTTTCGGCTACTGATCTGGATCGTTTCAATCATTGCCATTTACCCTACCAACAGCAAAGGAATCATGATGGTTGCGGTGATCATGACTCCCATCATGATCTTTCAGCACCGGTTGCCCGAATCCCCGCTTCGTGCGCTGCCAGTGGCATTTGGCGGCCTATCGCTGGCGTTGCCGCTGTCCACCCAGTTGTTTAGTTTCGACTCAACCTTCAACGACCCGCAGCTGGCCAACGCCACGTTCTCTTTTTTCGATCGACTGAACCGAATGTGGCCAGAGGCCTGGACACTGTTAGCAGACAATGGAAATCTGCTGCTGGGCCGGGGAATCGGCGGAATTGGTACCGCCCAATCTTATTTTGAGCCCAGCTTGTTTAACGCAGGCGACAACCTCTTTATGTATTGGCTGGTGATATTCGGCGTGGCGGCGCTGCCTGGGTTTTTTCTATTGTTGTTGCGAACACTGCGCTTAAAACCCTTGCAGTGTCCTGAACAGTTTCGAATATATGCGCTGCTAATGGCTGTCTTAATTTACGGCAGCATGACTAACATCGTTGAAAACGCCGTCTTTGCTCTAGTGTGCGGATTGGTTTGCCGGTATTTGTGCACAACACCCGTTTCCGAAACGGTGCCACAGAGCGCGGGAGTTCCGGCGTATGTCTAAGTTACCTACGTTGTGGATTAACGGGCGCTTTTTGTCTCGACCGGTTACCGGTGTTGAGCGGGTGGCGCGGGAAATTATCAGCCAAATTGCCAAAGACTATGCTGACTCAAACGGCATTTTGACGATTGAAGGTCGGGCCTGGCAATTACGCTTGATCACACCCAAAGGCTATACGGCTTCACCATGGCCCAATATTCCCCTGCAGCAAGTAGGCCCATTGAGTGGTCATGCATGGGAACAAACCACGCTGGCTTTTCGTACTGCTGGTCAGTGGCTGCTCAATCTATGTAATACCGGCCCGCTGATCAAACGTCGCCAACTAACGTTCCTGCATGACGCTCAGCCTTTTGCCATTCCCGGCAATTTTTCGTTTGCATTCCGTAGCTGGTATCAACTGCTTTACCGAAGCCAATCGATGTTTGCAAAGCGCATCTTGGTGAACTCCAAATTCACTGCTCGGGAGCTTCATGCCCACGTCGGCTTATCCCACAAAAAGGTGGTTCTCTGCCCCTTAGGCATCAATCACCAAAACGGGCCGAGCCTTGAGCTGTCAGCGGAAGAACGTTTATCGCTACCGAAGTCGCCGTTCCTGTTGGCTGTGTCTAGTGCCAATCCCAACAAGAATTTCTCAGGCTTACTCCGGGCACTGGAGTTAATGGGTAGGGCGGCGCCACCCTGTGTCATTGTTGGACAACAAAATCAACATCACTTTTCTGCAGTCAAAATGGATTCAGAAAAGATCTCCCATCTTGGCTACGTCTCCGATGCTGCACTGGTGGAGCTGTACCGAAGAGCAACGGCTTTGGCGTTTCCTTCATTTTATGAGGGTTTTGGACTGCCGCCTCTAGAAGCGATGGGGCAGGGCTGTGCGGCAATTGTCTCTGACGTCAGCGCCATGCCCGAGGTCTGTGGCCAGGCGGCGCTGTACTGCAATCCTGCCAAACCCGAGACCATTGCCCGGGCAATTGATGAAGTGTTCAGCAACCCTTCCCAGCGACAAATGCTAGCGCAACAGGGAAAACGTTGGGCGAGCCGCTATACCTGGTCCCGAACTGCTGCTGCGGTGATCAAGGCGCTTCCGCAGTAATCAGTTTTATCATTAATTTTCAATTGAGTTTCATTTTTATCAGTATAATGAATCAAATTCACTGGAATCAAACTCATGAAAGTAGCAGTAGTCCACGACTGGTGTGTCGTATACGGAGGTGCTGAGCGGGTCCTTGAGCGCATCCTGGATGCTTATCCGGACGCCGACGTGTTTTCCTTAATCGATTGCGTACCCGAAGATCAACGCGGATTTTTGCGCGGTAAAAAACCCCACACCAGCTTCCTGCAAAAATTTCCCTGGGTTGAGAAATATTACCGCCGACTGCTACCGCTGATGCCTCTGGCCATCGAGCAGTTTGACCTGTCCGACTACGATCTGGTGATTTCCAGCAGCTATTGTGTGGCCAAAGGCGTGCTTACAGGCCCCAATCAGGTCCACGTTTGCTATTGCCATTCACCGATGCGCTATGCGTGGGACCATTATCATGAGTATCTGCGCGAATCGAATCTGCAGCGCGGTGTGCTGTCGTGGTTTGTTCGTTGGCAGTTGCATCGCATCCGTAATTGGGATGTTCGCTCCTCCAATACGGTGGATCATTTTGTGGCCAATTCCCGATTTGTTCAGGCCCGTATTGCCAAATTTTATCGACGCTCATCGGAACTGGTTTTCCCGCCCGTGGAAACGGATCTGTTTCAGCTGCAAACGGAAAAATCTGACTACTACGTTGCCGCCGGTCGCTTTGTGCCCTTTAAGCGGCTTGATCTTGCTGTAGACGCGTTCACCGCAATGCCGGAAAAAAAGTTAGTGATGATCGGTGATGGTCCAGACATGGAAAAGCTCAAAAAACGCGCTGGCCCTAACATCGAATTTATTGGATTTCAGCCCCCCGAAGTGATGAATCAATTTCTGTCTCGGGCCCGCGCGTTTATTTTTCCATCTGAGGAGGACTTTGGAATTGTGCCGGTTGAAGCCCAGGCCTGTGGCACACCAGTCATCGCTTTTGGATCAGGCGGCGCGCTGGAAACGGTTCTCTCCTTCCGCAATAGAGAGACCTCCCTGCCGTCGCCTACTGGGGTGTTTTTTGAGGAACAAACGCCCAGCTCCCTGGTGGAGGCGGTGCAACGCTTTGAGCGCAACATCGATAAATTTAGGCCCAAATCAATTAGTCGGCATGCCGCTGCCTTTGGGCCCAAAGCATTCATGGAAAAACTTCAAGGTGTGGTTGAGCGAGCCATGGCCGCCAGGGAGTATCAACCCAAAGTGCCTGACTCGTCTAAATGTGACGTTGTGGTTGGCTCGTTCTCCGAATGGAACGCATCGGGAACGGGTTGAGCGGTCAGTGGGTCATCGGTGCTGACGAGTCTTACTCGGGAGCCAGCACGCAGAAAACTGAGCCAATGCGAAGCGGCGAAACCCAAAACCACAAGTGTAAATAAGTGTGGGGTTGGGCTTTTGTCCTCAAGTCACACCAGCTAGCCTGATTTACATGGAAAGCCTAAATGACTGTTATCAGACCGAGACAGGAACACCAATAGTGAATGCACCATCGAGAAATAGAGCAATGGTTGCCATTATTCGAGCCGGCATGTTGTGTGCCTGCATGTGGCTGTGGAGCGCAGCGGTTTGCGCCCAGTCCCCCGGTTTGATTGTAGACAGCGCCGTTTTGCCGGCAACGGGCGGCGGCGCCAATAGTTTGTTTAGAGTGACCTTTACCGAGCCTTTTGCGGTGGGTGTCACTCCGGTGGTAGTGGTTATGCCGCCCAATGGCTGTGGTCCAGCGGGTATTTCTCAAGCCCTGCCCACAACGGGCTGTGAGCCCATGGCCATTCGTATTTGCAATGTGGATGCCACTGGCTTCAACGCCATTCAGGTTGAGCCGCCCCAGGGTGCAGGCGGCGCTAGAAACTGCAGTCAGTTTGGCGGCTGTGACGGCGCCCATGCTGCCGTTGCCATGAATTATCTGGCGGCTGTGCCCGGCACATATGAACTCGGAGATGGTACCCGCATTGAAGCGGGCTCAACCAGCACCCAGACTCTGCAGCATCTGATTGCAGGGGGGCCGCCCACGGGCTGGGACACAGTGGGCTTTGACCCAACTTTCACCACATCCCTAGGTGGGAGCCCACCCACGCTACTTTCTTCAGTTCAAACCTTTAACAATCAAACCGGCAGTATCGGCAGTTGTCCAAGCACGATTACCGGCGCATCAAGCCCATTTATCACTGCTGCCAATCGCAACATCAGCGCCAGCGGGCTTGACGTTGCGTTGGAGCTCAACGAGGTGAACAACAATGTTCCCGCTGCAGGTCTCGCCGCCACCGAGACCATTGGGTGGGTAGCGTTTCCGCGCAATGTTCGCAGCACTCTGGACGATGGTAACGGCAATGCCGTGGGCTGGGGCACCTCAAGTCCTGGTAACAACATCAAAGGATTTATGGCCGACTCCTCGGCCAACGTTAACAATCAGTGTTATTCAAATGCTGTCACCGCCGTGCCCGGCAGCGCTCCCAATCCCCTGGCATTTGGAAATAAGCGATCGCGCAACGGCAACAACGGCGGCTGGTTGCGACGCTGCGATGTCGCGGTAACGCCGGCGGGTGCAAACAATAATATCAACGTCGGCTTTTACGTGGATGAAGACCAAGACCGGGACACCGAGCGACAGCACCAAGGCACGGAAGGCGTGGACATTGTGGTGTTTGGCGGACCCATTGTAACCACTCCCGTGACGCTGGCCTATCTGTCCAGCGTGCGCCAAGCTGGCAACTGGCTGATTGAATGGGTGACTGAAACCGAATCCAATAACGTGGGTTTTTATCTGGAAAGCTATGCCAACGGCCACTGGACTCAGATTGCGCAGATTCCCAGTCACGTCACCAGTGCGATGGGACCGCAGACCTATCAGGTTCGAGTGAGTGATGCTCAAGCCGGCGAGCGCTTTCGCCTAGTGGACCTGGACCGGCGTGGGCGCCGAGAGCTGCACGGACCGTTTGTCCCCAATCAGCAGTACGGCCAAAGGCCCACACCGGAGCCTGTGCTTTGGTCCGACGTGCATCAAGAAAAATTGAGTGCTCAGCACAAGGGCCAAGTGCTGCGCGCCCGACTGGCGGTGAGCGAGCCGGGCATAGTACGGGTCAGCCATTCAGAACTAGTTGCCGCCGGGGT
Source organism: uncultured Gammaproteobacteria bacterium (assembly GCA_964351665.1). GTDB lineage: Bacteria > Pseudomonadota > Gammaproteobacteria > Xanthomonadales > SZUA-38 > JANQOZ01. Next base: position 18,338 of record CAYGPO010000087.1, read on the forward strand.
CGATTTTTCAGGAACACCCGTCGAAGCGATCATGGTGTTTGACGAGGGCAATGCACAGCCAAGGTATGTGGGGCCTGGCCCAATTTTTACTTCAGCCAGTTACATTGAATTTCTAGCTGACGCTGCGCCAGTAAGCCTTTATAGCAAGGAAAACTATTTTGTACTCAGCGCTGACAGCGGCACATCACCGGTGGTTTCCACCCTGCCTTTGCCGTTTAATTTTGACGCAACTTCAATCAACCAGGAATACCATTTTCAGCTTGCTCAGGATAATCAGTACAGCTTTGCTGCTCCTGGCGCGGACCCTTGGTATGACGCGCAATTGTTGAGCTTTGGCGGGCCGGTGGAAACCCGTCGCAGCATTGAGGTACCCGCAGCACTTACCGGCGGCCCCGGGCAGCTGACATTAAACCTGTGGGGCGGCACCGACTGGCCGGGCAATGGACTTGATCACCACGTCATTGTCACCGCTGATGGCGTTAGTACTAATCTCCGGTTTGATGGTGTAGTGGCTAGACAATTCACAGCGCAACTAGCGACTGTTCGCGAAAACAATCCGGTAGATATTGAGGTGCCGGGGGACACCGGGTTTAACTTTGATATCGTGAATCTGGAATCGGTATCACTCACGTTGACGGCGCCAGCGCGGGCGGTTCACGACCGCTGGAAATCACCGTTAGCAGCTCGATCCAAGACATCAAGCAATACTCTATTTGCCTCTTCTTTTGAGAGCGGTGGGATAAAGGTCAACGGATTCAGCGATCATGAAATTGTAGTCTGGGCAGGCAGTGGAAATAACTACGCCCGATACGAGGCCGCTGCCGTGAACGGTGCCGATGGATACGCCATTTCTCTTCCCAGCAATCTGGATCTAAACCAGCAAGCAGCGCTGGCTGCAACGCCAGCGGCGATGGTCTCCGCCCGCATCCTGCCAGGTTCACCTGATGCCGCGACGCCCTTCAGCAACACTGAATACCTGATTGTGACTGACCCACTTTTTGAACCCCATCTTGCTGAGTTGATTCAGCGCCAGCGTGGCCGAGGCCTATCCGTTGGCGTTGTTACTACAGAGGAAATTTACGCGGCGCAGAACGATCATCGTCCGAGTATAGGGAAAACAAGCGCCCTGCCGAAGTCGCTGCTCCATCCTCGGGATCCTTGCGCAACCTCTCCCAGAGCCGCTCCAGGCGGCGTACAGCCGGAATCTGCGGCCCTTTTGCTGGGTTCTCCCCTCGCCTGGGTATCCGCCAGGCCGGATTGGCGAATTCAGAACGAC
>CAYGPO010000088.1:0-4296 GCA_964351665.1 uncultured Gammaproteobacteria bacterium
CCTTCATGAATAATGCGGGCTAGGGACCTTCAAAGCCAGCGAAAAAAATCAGTCCTGGCGGCGCGGCTTCCAGAACAATGTTGCTAATCACATCCGTCGGACTCACCGGGCCAATATCCAGCGGCGCGATGGACTCCACATCCGCGGCCAAGAAATCCAGCACGATGCTGCTGGCGTTGACCGTGGCAAACTGCCACTCCCCGGTTTCCGGGTTGCCGAAGGTAATGTCATTAACCTGGGTAAACACCGCCGCACCGGGCACCACCTGGCCGTCCCGCACATCGCGAACCGTGCCCGATAGTTTGGCCAGCTGATTGTTCATTCGCTGGCGGTCGTTAATTTCCAGCTCAAACTCATAGGGCATGGTCCCGAGGCCTTTAGAGTCTGCGTCTTTAAAAATGCCGGGGCAGCCCCGCAGCCGATACAGGGCCAAAAAATTTGCCTCGGTCAGGTCCACCACCGATTCTCCCACGGGTGAATCCAGGCACGACTGCAAAATGGTTGGCACAACGCTCAAGTCCAACAGCGAATCCCGGGTCACTACGGCTATTTCCAGCCGCAAATTGGCCTGGGAAAACGCGCTGGTTGGCGTCACGCGGATTTGACCTGCCAACGGCGTATAGATGTATTGATCGATGTAAAAAACCACCCAGTCGGTGTCCAGGGATGTGGCCAGATTGCGCCCGCTGATGGTCCAACGCTCAATCTCGGGTAGCTCAGTTGCTGGATCAAAGTCCGGCGGGAACACAAACTGCGGCCTTGCGCCATTAATGATGGCGCCGGCCAAGGGCGCCAGATCGTCTGGCTCAAAGGGATCGCTGAAGAGCTGAGCATGAGCCCCTGCCGATAGAAGCAGCGCCACGACTCCTGCGCATCGCTGAAAAACGCTTAATCTGATCAAACCGTTGTTACTTTCACTGAACTGACAATCCTAATGTTAGCGGAATATGATGAACATGATGCTAGCCGTCTACCGTCTTAGCTGCCGCGCCGTAATTGGTTCCACTGACGGCAGCGGACCGACGCTCAGCGAATCGGCTACAATAATTGGGCACAATGAGAAAAAGCGCTATGCGATATCCCTTCCTCGCGATCTGTGTAGGCCTGCATCTGCTTTTGCTGAGCGCTCTTGCCCAGGCCCAGTCGGAGGAAGAGTTTGTTGCCTTGCGCGCCCTACCCACCTCAGATCTCGAACAGCTAATCAGCGATCCAGAACCGGCTGACTCCGCCAGCCCCAGCCTGGCGCGGCTGGTGCTGGCCGATCGGGCGATCAACAGCTCAGCCTTCGATGCTGAGTCGAGCCTCAGCGCTGCTGAACCTTTGCTGGAACCCGGCTCGCCGGCGGCCCAGTGGGCGTCGATTATTCGTTGCCAGCTGGAGCACAGGCTTAACCGGCCAGCATCAGAGCAATCCTGCGAGGCCCTGCGACAGGGGGATCTCGCGGCCAACAGATTTATTGAGGGCGCGGCTCACGCAACTCTGGCTTACCTGTACTACCGGGAGGGGGATCATGACCGGTCCATGCAGCACGCTAACCAGACCCTGGCCATTGCCGAGCAGATGGACGACCCGGGTTTACGGGCCTGGGCTCACAACGCCATGGGCATCCATTTCAGCACCCGCTTGTTACCTAGGCGGTCAGTGCATCATCTGGAAGCGGCATGGCGCGAGGCGGAAGCCATACCCGATTCGGATTTTAAAGGCGTGATTCAGCTCAACCTGGCAGGAGATTACACATTTCTGGGCCGGCCGGGAGAAGCCCTGGAAATGCTGGAGGGAGTGAAAGCCACGCCGCTGGTCGATCTTTACCCCGCCCGACGGCTGCTGGTTCAATCCATGATTGCCCAGGCTCAGGCTGCACTGGGTCGCACCGAAGGTGTTGAAGAGGAGCTGATACGAGTATGGAATGAGGTAAGCGACCAGGTTCTGGCGGACGCTGAGACCTTTGCCTTTACCGGCCAGGGTATCGTCCGACTGGCAGCCGGCGATGCTGTCGGGGCCCGGCACAGTTTTGATCAAATTTTCCGCCTCACCGGGCAGAATGTTGACGAAAACCTTAGCCACCCGAGAGTCCAACCCATCCTGGTGCCTTATGCCCAAACGCTCAGGCTATCAGGAGATCTTAATGGCGCTCTCGCTCTACTTGAGCGAGTGATCAACAAAGTTCCGGCTGACCAGCCAGACCAGCGGCAGCTGGATGCCACCCGTGAACTGGCCATCATCCTTGAGCAAATGGGCGACGAACAGGCAGCCCAGGACGCCAGCGAGGAGGCGGCGCGACTGGAAACCGCGCTTTGGGACGCCAGCTTCAAATACCAGCTGGCCCAGCTGAATGCGTCCATGGAAATGGACCGGCAAAAAAGCGAGCTGCAACAATCCATCAAGCGGGAGGCGCAGCTGCGGGAGACGGCCCAGCGAGAACAGACGCTCAGGCGTCAGTCCTGGGCCATTGGTGCCCTGCTGGTAATGCTGCTGCTGGGCATCGTGTTCTGGCGCACGCAAAAACGCCTGGCCAGAACCGAACGGGAGGCCAATGAACGGCTGGAACAGGTGGTCGCCACGCGAACCCAGGAGTTGAAAGACGAGATGGCAGAGCGTACCCGGGTGGAGGTGGAACGCCGTAATCTGATTGAAAAACTGTCCGAGGGCGAAAAACTGCGGGCACTGGGAGAATTGACCGCCGGCATTGCCCACGATTTCAATAATCTGATGACGGTAATCACCCTAACCACCGAGCATCTGAAAGCGTCGGACCACCCTAGACCGTCGGAAGAAAATGACATGCTGGGTTATATCGCTACCGCTGCAAATACCGGTGCAGGCATCACCAGCCGCCTGATGGCCTACGTGCGAAAGCAGCCCCAGAATCCTCAGCTGATTGAGCTCGAAACGTTTCTCAGAGACTCCCTGCCCCTGTTTCGCAACACCCTGGGGGAGCGAGTTCAACTCAATACCGAGTTTGAATCCTGCCAGGTGATGGTCGATAAAGGTCAGCTGACCACGGCCCTGATCAACCTGCTGGCCAACGCCCGGGATGCCCTGGGCGATGCGGGAGAGGTAACGCTTTCCCTTAAATCCGAGGAAAACAACGCGCACATCTCAGTCATAGACTCAGGAGTCGGGATGAGCGACATCACCCTGAAAAAAGCCGTCGACCCTTTCTTTACCACCAAAAAAGCGGGCGAAGGCACCGGCCTTGGGCTATCCATGGTGTTTGGCTTTGCCCGTCAGTCAGGAGGCGATCTCGTGATTCGCTCCGAACAAAACAGCGGCACACAGGCCACGCTGATCTTGCCGGTCTGCACTGCCTTGGCCGAGGAAACCCCTTTCAGGCCTTCAGATGTCGCGAAAATCCCCGACCAGGCGAGCGTGCTGGTGGTGGAAGATCAGGAACTCTTAAGACGCATGTTGTCCCGGACCCTGTCACTGATGGGCATGAAGGTGCAGCTGGCACGGGGGGCAGACGAAGCCTTGCTGATGACCGAAGGCGGTCAACTGCCAGACCTGCTGATTTCCGACGTGGTGATGCCAGGATCCATCGACGGCGCCGAGCTTGCGGCGCGCTTACGCAAACGACACCCGTCGCTGCCGGTTATCCTGATGTCCGGCAACGCCCAGATTGAGAAGCAGGACTGGCGCTTCCTGCGCAAGCCCTTTTCCGTCAGCCAATTGAAGCAGGCGGTGGCTGAGGCGGTGGGCGTTACAGACAAGGCGGCCAACAGCTGACCGTCATCAAGCCCCTGCGCGAGACCTTAACGGTCCACGGCGATCCCATGGTAATGACCTTTTACCACCCGCCGGCGAGGCGCTACGACCAGGCCGTGCTGATTGGTTCTGCCATGGCGGTGAGCCAGCGCTTTTTTGTGGCTCTGGCCCACTGGCTGGCAAACCAGGGAATGCTGGTGGTCATGGGCCACTTCGGCTTCTTTCGCCCCGGCAACGAAGAATCCCTGTGGCGGCCACTGCTGCTGCCGGTGCTGACAGCGGATTAGGCCCACTGCGCTGGCTGCCCATCGTGGAGCTGACCGGCTGCTATTCCCGGGCCTGAGCAAGTAACTCGTTTAAACCATTGAAGCGGGGGTGCCCAGGTTCGAACATCTGCTGATAAATGCTCTGGGTTTTTAGCAAATACCCTAGCGCTTCAACCCGCTTGCCCTGGTTCAACATTACCTCTCCGCAAGCGGTAGCGATGGCCGCCGTTAGTGGGTGTACTTCTGGCAGCACCCGTTCTGCGCGGGCCAGCGCATCGCTCAGCAAAGTAAAGGCCTGATCGTTCTTGTCCGATCTCATCAGCAC
>CAYGPO010000088.1:4396-19554 GCA_964351665.1 uncultured Gammaproteobacteria bacterium
TTCACGGCCCTTGGTTTCGATCATAAGCTCGCTGAGCTTCTCGAGCAGTCCCAACGCCTCTGAAAGGCGCCTCATGTCCGTATATGTCATGGCGAGGGCATTCATGGCTGCCATGGTTGCGTCATCGGACGGTCCCAGCGCGTCCCTGGCCAGGCTGACCGTGGCTTCCAGAGTTGCGGCCGCATCGTCCAGCCGGCCCTCGTACAAGTAGCTGCCCCCCAGCCCGGTCCGCGCCGATAGCGTTCGGGCATCGGCCTTGCCGAAGGTTTGCTGATACAGCTGCTCAGACGCCGTGTATCGCTCTATAGCGTCCGCATATAGCCCAATGGCGTGGTAGCTTGCGCCCAGTGACTTCTCGAGCCGCGCGCCAATTGCGGGGCGATCTTGAAACTGAGAATTAACCGCTGCCGACGCATTCTTCAACACATGCTCGTCAAGCATTCGCCGGGCCAGCTCCGTGCTGCTGAATCCGGCCGGCAGCGCTACGGGTTCATCGCCGCTATGGAGTCCATCAACAATGGTCCGACCCATGGCCTCAGGATCAATCTCCGTCAGCATGGTTGCCAAAAACTCCGCCACGGCTTCGGCATCAGCCAAGGCCTCAGTTGCCACCACCCGGCTGCGCTCTGCCTCACGGCCAGCCAGCAGCGCATTAATTGCCAGCGTGGTCATCAGCCCGGACAGCAACAGGCCGGCGGTGGCGGCGCTGGCCAGCAGGCGTGAACGTCGGCGCTGTTCGCGGTCTTTGATGTCGGCAAAGGGAATGTCCAGCAAACTGGCGACCAGCTTGAGCTTGGCGTTTTTCTTGCCATCAGCGGTGGATCGTATATCCACACCCAACGGCTCATCATCCAACAACGCCGGCGGGAAGCACTCGCCCATGTCACCGTCAACAATCATGCAGAAAATCTTATTGCGACGTCCAAGCGCGCTGAAAGCTTTGATCTCTTCATTCACCCAGTGGGATTGGGCGGCGGACGGCGAGCACACGACAATGAGATTTTCGGAGGCATTCAAGGCCTCCAGGATAACGGTGGTCAGACTAGACGAAGACGAAAGCTCGTCCCGATCGCGGAAGATCCGCCCCAGCCTGTTGCTGGCCAGGGAATGCCGATCCACCAGTTTGCCCGGTATGCGGTAGCGTTCCAGGGCCCGTTGTATCCAGCTTGCCGATCTGTCGTCATCATGGCTATAGCTGATGAAAGCTTTATAACGCGGATTATTCATGCCCAATTATGAGCAAAAATAGTGGCCGACGCGACTTATTCCACTGTGATTGGCACAGTGCGTACGTCACGGATTTTTATCGGGGTTTGTCCGACGCCCATTTGATGCGCACAATAGGGTTTTGCGGTCAGGAGTCACACCATGAGACTAATCGGAATGCTACTGGCACTACTTCTGGTCGCTTATCTCATCAACAAGCAGCTGGGATCAGGCGAGGCCGACCCACCGGCCCAGGATATAATTGAAGGCACCAGCCCTGACGCGCCCAAAATTCCCACAAACTCTGCTGATGTGGAGCAATACGGCGAAGATATGCAGAAGTATCTGGATGACCAGGTGAAAAAACGCGCCGAGGCCATCAGGGAGCTGGAAGAAGGGTGAGTTGTGTCCCGACGGGACGTTCTTGTCTCTTCCGGTTTTGAATAAGGCCTTGAGGGTCAGGTGTCAGATTATGGCTGGGCGCTTTGGGCCTGCAAGTCGGCGATCTCTTTATCTCTGCGCAAAATCTTAGGCAGTAGAAAGGGAGCAGCCAGAATCATCAGCGGCACCAGCATACTGGCCAAAAGGTGAAAAATAACCCCGGCTAAGACAACGCTTACCTTAGCTGCGCTGGTGTCTAGCAGCCGCGGGTAAGCCCAATTTGCCGCTTTGGCCGCAGCCTTAAAATAGGCAATATTAACCGGCACCCAGGCCAGGCAGGCGACGATCGTCACGATCTGAACAAGTTGAGCCCAGCTTCCTGCCGCATCAGATTGGCCAATCAGCAACAGAGACCACAATACCGCCATGATGGTCTGCACACGCTGGGCTCGATTGCGGGTGATAGCAAATAGACGTGGCTTGAGCAGGGGGTCGCTGATTTGAAACTTGTTTTCAAAGATCTTCCCCAGCAATTCCGAGTAACCCAGGGCGGTTACCCAGTAGTAGGCGGGATAATAAAACAGCATTCCCACCACTGTGGAACCCTTGGTTTGGGATTCATCGGCAAAAGAAAAAAACACGGCGAGGGCCAGAATGCTCAGGCCAACCAACATGGACCCAAACAGTGAGCCCAGGCTTCGTCGATAACGCAGATCGCCTTTCAGCAGCCCGGCAACTTCTGTTTCGGTGGGCATTTTAAAACCATGGCGCAGGTTAATCGCCAGGGACGTAAACGAAGCAATAATGAACAGATAGATCACGCAGAACATCTCCCACCAGCAAAAATCATCAGCTTGGGGTTCGAGGCCAAATTGGAGAGATTTGTGGTCAATTCTTGCATTACCACTTACCCAAATGCGTTGATGCAAGATCCCAATTTTGGCATGGATTTGAGTCCGATAACGAATGAATGAAACGACCTTACCCACAAGCAAACAGTGGTAACCCTGATCTCGCCGGCCCCTCGGCCTCTTCGGGCTGGTGCGCAATCTCTAAAGTGTCGGCGGTTCAGGGCGCTGGTCCAGCCACTCCAGCTGGGCCAGCATGTCGGTCTCCACTACCGATACCCGCCGGTTGCGTCGTTTCAGTTCCTGAAAAAGGTTCATAATGTGGTGGCCAGCGCCCCGGCGAATAGACGTCCCAGTCGTCGCCAGCTAGCGTATCAATGCCCCAGGGCCGTTGCCAGCCCTATTCATCACTGTTGACGAAGCGATGCTGAATTCAAACTCGTTGTAGGTGGACCCGATATCTCGATCCGGCTTACCGTCTCACGGGTCAACACCAAGGCAAACCCGTTGCCCCTGTCGGGCCACCTTATAGCCACGAGACAACACCTGCCCGTGTTCAGATGAGCGGGGGTCACGGATAGGGTTGGTGTGATTGAAGTGAATGAAATGCACCCGGCTGCGCTGAGCGGGCGTCAGGATAGCGTCGAAGCGGTCCATGGATGCTGTAACCCGTGGATGTGGGATTTTCGACATATCCCGCCCGGGCAGCTCGTGGTCGGAATAAAAGGTGGCGTCGATAAAGGCGTAGTCCACCTGGGTGATGAGTTCGTTGATGTTGAAACCGTCTCGGGACTGGCCGGCTTCCCAGCTGTCAATATCCGGCACAAACAGCAGTGAGCGACCAGGCCCGTTCACCACGTAGGCCACGGTCTCGCTGTATTCATCCCGGTGGGGCACGAGGATGGGGGTGACGGAAAGCTCAGGGGCAAGCCCGCTGGCCTCGCGCTGGGCCAGCGGCGCGAGCTGGATATTTCCTAACTCCACGAGCTGGCTCCAAGGCCCGTTTCCGGCGAGAAATTCCGCCATACGCGGCATCGCATAGACTCGCAGATTTTCCGCCCCAGCCGCCTCCCTGCCAAAATACATCAGCCCGGCGTAGTGGCCAATGTGGGCGTGGGTAACAAACACGCCGGACAGCCCCAGCGGGCCGGACTTGGCCGGCGCTGCCTGGTCCAGAATAAATAACTGGCGTGTGATCGCCGGGGTGGCCTCAAACAGGTAGCGGCTGCCATCTCGATGATCAATCAAGACCGCCGCCGTGGGCAGTTGGATCTGCTCCTGATCCTGCCAGGCGGGGTCCTGGGGGTTGCCAATCTGCGGAATCCCGGCGTCCTGAGCAACGCCCAGTACCATCCATTCCACGGGGCATCCCGCCACTGCTGACGCGGCGGATGACACGACTATCGCCGCTAGGGTCAGGGCCAAGCTCACGATGGTTTTTAAGCGGATAGCCATAGCGTTGAGTTTAACCCAGGGACTTTGTCGTCGGAGCGCACTTCTCCAGACATTCGCCAGCGGCCACCCCTTCGGCGCAGATGGACATCGGGTTTCAGCATCACAGCGTCAGCATTGCTGGTGCGGCGGTGCAAAATCTGGGTTGTCCTAACCTATCCAATACCCAGTTCCACGGCAGCGGCATCTGTATATCGAAAAATCCCCGGGGGCAGCGGACTATAGCCGCTGGCTGGTCATCAGGCGAACAAGCTCATGGAATTTCAACCCATCAACTCGATCAACGTGCTGCAGTGCGTTACCCAGGGACTGAGACCTGACAAATGTCACCCCGACCGCAGGCCCTATCTCCCTACCGTAACAGCCCCTGACCCTGGAAGATTAGTCCATCGACTTTGAGTCTTGGGAGACTACGTCTTGGGCAATCCAGCAATCTGCGCCCGACAGCTGCGCAAACACTACGGCGAAACCCGGGCACTGGATGGCATCAGCCTGGATATCGCATCCGGCCAGATCTGCGCCCTGCTCGGCCAGAACGGTGCAGGCAAGACCACCTTCATACACTGCGCCCTTGGGCTGACCCGCATCAGCGGCGGCGAGATCCTGGTGCTGGGGGAAGCTGCCGGCAGTCTGGCGGCAAAAAAACGTATCGGCGTCATGCTGCAGGATACGGATCTGCCCGATCTGCTGACTGCACGCGAACACATTGAACGGTTTGCCTGCTACTACGACGATCCCCAACCCACCGACCCGCTGATCGCCGATAGCGGCATCGAAGCGTTCGCCGACAAGCGCTACAAGACCCTATCCGGCGGACAGAAGCGGCGCGTACAGTTCGCCGTATCGTTGGTTGGACAGCCCGATGTATTGTTCCTGGACGAGCCCACCACTGGCCTGGATCAGGACGCAAGAACCGATGTGTGGAGCAACATCCGCCGACTCGCCCAACGAGGTACTACGGTGATCCTGACCACCCACTATCTGGAAGAAGCTGATGCCCTGGCCGACCGCATCGTGGTGATCCACGATGGCCAGATCATCGCCGACGACGACGCCAGCAAGATTCGCTCCCAGGTGGGCGGTTCGCTGATCTCCTGTCACACCCGCTTGAACAACGAACAGCTGGAGGCCCTGCCCGCCCTGCGCTCGGTTTCGCGCAGCGGACGCATCGCGCAACTGTTAAGCGAAGATGCACCCGCCAGTTTACGCGCACTGCTCGCCACCGACCCCGATCTTACCGACCTGACAGTGACCAAGCCGTCCCTGAACGAAGCATTTGTTGCATTAACTGCCGCCAAGGAGAACAGGCCATGAGCGTGATTTTTAAAACACTGGGGTCCGATACGGGTGCCGAGCTGCTGCAGTCCATGCGCGCGCCGGAGTTCTACATTCCAACCCTGGCACTACCCACGGCGTTCTATTTTCTGTTCGGCATCATGTTGAGCCGCGGCGGTGCTGACGTGGCCCAGTATCTGCTGGCCTCTTACGGGGTGTTCGCCGTGATGGGCCCATCGCTGTTCGGCTTCGGCGCCAATGTATCCAGCGAACGGGAGAAGGGCTGGCTGATGCTGACCCAGGCGGCGCCCACCTCGGGGCTTTCCTACGTGCTGTCAAAACTGCTGACCACCCTCATCTTCTCGGCGATCGCCCTGTTGCCCATCTACGCGTTGGCAGGATTGGTCGGTGGTGTGGAGATGGCAAGGAGCCAGTGGCTGGCCCTATTCGCCTGCCACCTGCTGGCGGTGGCGCCATTTTCCTTTATTGGTCTGGCGATTGGCTTTTCCTTCGGCAGCGGCGGCGCCATCGCCGTGTGCAATCTTGCCTTTCTTGGACTCGCTGTTCTGGGTGGGCTCTGGTTTCCCATCAACCTGTTCCCGGCGGTGCTGCAGACCCTGGCCATGGGGCTGCCGTCGTTCCATCTGGCTGAACTGTGCCTTTGGGTGGCCGGTGCAACCGGCGAGCGCCAGCCCATGACCCATTTTCTGATCATCATCGCCATGACCGGCGCCCTGGCCTTCCTGGCCCTGGCCGCCTGGTCCCGTCAACGCTAGTTCAGGAGAAAACTCATGTTGAATCGGATTTTCTATCGCGCCGTGTTGGGAGTTGTTGCAGCTGTTGTGGGGTTAATGATCATCTTGCCAACGCCTGCAGGAGACGTACAAGCCAATGACGGCACCTCCACTGCCACGGCGTTTGTTGAGATAGACCTGTTCGATGGAACTGCAATGCAGCGTGGTCAAACAGTTGTGATTGAGGGCGCCACCATCGTCGCCCTTGGTGCGGATATCAACGTACCGGACGGGGCGAAGATTATTGACGGCGCCGGACGCACATTGTTGCCAGGGCTGATTGATGCCCACGTCCACACCTACGGCCAGGCGCTGCTGGAGGCGCCGCGTTTTGGCGTCACCACGGTGCTGGACATGTTCACTGACCCGGCCACCCTCAGCGCCATGGGCAAGGATCGTGAGTCAGACGCGCCGACCCAGCAGGCGGCGCTATTTAGCGCCGGCATGCTGGCCACCGCCAAAGGTGGCCACGGCACCCAGTACGGTATCGATGTGGACACCCTGGCCGGGCCCGATGAAGCCGATGCCTGGGTCGCCGCCAGACAGGCAGAAGGCTCGGACTACATCAAACTGGTCTACGACCCATACGCCGGTCGCAGCAAAAGCATTGACCTGCCTACGGCAACCGCCGTGATCAACGCCGCCCATGAGCGGAACATGATGGCGGTGGCACACGTCACTGACTATCAAGCCGCGGACGACCTCATCGAGGCGGGCATCAACGGATTTGTGCACGTGTTCATCGACAAACCGGCGGACCCGGCCATCGTTCAGAAGGCCCTGGATGCCGGCATTTTTATCGTGCCCACGTTGACGGTGATGGCGGTGCTAAACGGTGACGCACCCGGTGAGCACTGGCTGGAGGACGCCAGATTCGGCCCGCTGCTCAGCGGTGCCCAGCGCGCACTGCTGACCCAGAACTTTGGCCAATTCCCCGGCATAAAGGCCAGGCAAAACGCCCTGGCCAGCGTGGGCGCATTTCACGCCGCTGGCGTGCCTATTCTTTCCGGCACCGATGCACCGAACCCAGGCACGGCCCATGGGGTGTCGCAACATGATGAGCTCGAACTGCTGGTGGCTGCCGGCTTGACCCCCTTGCAGGCCCTGCGCTCTGCCACCAGCCTGCCGGCAGAGCGCTTCGAGCTTACGGGGCGGGGTATTATCGCCGCCGGTGCCCGTGCGGACCTGGTGCTGGTGGAGGGTGACCCGAGCGACAACATTCTGGCCACTCGAAATATTATTGATGTGTATCGCAACGGCGTTGCTCTTGAGCGAAGTGCGCAACCGGCAGCCAGTTCCAGCAGCACCCTGCTGCCCGCTCAACTCGGCGATTTCGAAGACGGCTCACTAAGCAGCAGCAGCCTGCAGTGGACAACCACCACCGATGAAATGATGGGCGGCGGCTCGGCCGCTACGTTATCACTGATCCAACCAGGCGCCGGGGGGTCGGCTTCCGCAGCTCAAACCGTGGCAGAGGTTAGCGACCAATTCCCCTACCCCTGGGCCGGCTTTTTCTTAGACGCCAGCCCCATGGCGCCGGCAGATATCAGCCCCTATGAGACGATTCGTTTTGATATTCGCGGGACGGCTGCGCGCTATCGGCTGATGCTGTTTACCACCGATTCCTATGGGGCCCCGCCAACCATTGAATTTGATGTGGGGCAAGACTGGCAAACCGTCTCACTTCGGCTGGCGGAGGCCGGCACCTTTGATCCAGCACGGATGGTGGGCATGGCCATCGTCACACCCCTTGATCCCGGCCAATACACCTTTGCCATCGACAACGTCCAACTGATGCCATAATTGCCGCTATGGAGGACAACGTTTTCATTGAGGATACCAAGGCGCGGCGCTGGCGTTGGCGAGCGTTCAACCTGATCTATGTCCTGTTTTATTTCACCGAGTGGTTCTTTAACCCACCGGGTGTCTATGACCTTGTGGCTATTACCGTCGGCCTTGCGGTGTTCCTGCCGGTATTTTTCTCCGCCTTCGAGCGCTATGAGCCGCGTTTCATCTGGCACGTTGCTGCACTGGAGCTGATTGCTTTTGCGTTGTCACCCTTTAGCGGGGCACAGGGCGTGTTCCACGTCTATGCCTGCGTGCAGGCGGGTTATCAGCGCCCGGCTCCAAGGGCCTTGGTGCTGATGGGGCTGCTCACGGCCCTGTACAGTCTTTTCGGCGTGGTCTTTGAACTGGACTGGATGGTGGTGGTGTTTACGCTGTTCCTGGGCCTGGTCACCGGGCTATCGTGCAGCGTTGGCGCCGCTGGCCTTGAACGTGGACGCGCCATGCGCCGGGCCCGGGTCCTGGAGCAGCAGCGCGCAGCGCTGGCCGAGCGGGAGCGTATCGCCCATGATCTTCACGATTTGCTTGGACAAACCCTAACCACCGTGGCGCTAAAGTCTGAGGTTGCCCACCGGCTGATCGACATCGATCCTGAACGCGCCCGCTCGGAAACCGCAGAAGTTGCCCAAGCAGCCCGCAATGCCCTGACGGAGATTCGCGCCGCGGTTTATGACATGACCGCAACCACCGTCGAACAGGAAATTGAACGGGCCACCGACGCCCTGGATGCGGCCGGGGTTACCCTGACTGTCAGCAACGAAATTCCGCCCCTGGACCCAACTGTCAGCAAGGCCCTGGGACTGACCATCCGCGAAGCCACCACCAATATTGTGCGCCATGCCCATGCCAGCGAAGCCAACATCGAATTCACCTATGACGGTGAAACCCTGGAAGTAACGGTGCGGGACAACGGCAGTGGCAACCTGGCCGGCAACGCAGAGGGAGCGGGGTTGCTCGGGCTCCGAAAACGGGTCCAGGCACTGGGTGGACAAACGGCAATTCGGGTTCGGGCCGGCACCGAGGTGCATATTTCCCTGCCCTTTGATTATCGGGGCGCCAACGCGTGATCCGTATCGTTTTGGCCGAAGATCAATCGATGCTCAGAGGCGCCCTGGCAACATTGCTGGGTCTGGAGGACGACATCGAAATTCTCCAGGAGGTCAGCGATGGTGACGCAGCCTGGCAGCTGGTTCTCGACGCGGGTCCCGACGTTTTGGTGACGGACATTGAAATGCCGGGGCGCACAGGCATTGAACTGGCCGAAGCGATCCGCACCCACAAACTCGACACCAAGGTGTTGATCGTGACAACCTTTGCCCGCCCCGGCTATTTGCAGCGGGCCCAGCAGGCCGGGGTCCAGGGCTACCTGCTCAAAGACACCCCCAGCCACCAGCTGGCTGACGCCGTGCGAAAGGTTGCCCGGGGCGGGCGACACATCGCGCCAGAGCTGGCCGAACTTGCCTGGACCACGCCAGATCCCCTGTCAGATCGAGAGCGCCAGATTCTGCGCCTGGCGGAAGCCGGCCTATCCAACAAACAGATCGCCGCTGAGTTATCCCTGTCGGTGGGCACGATCCGCAACTACCTGACCGATGCCATGCACAAGCTCAGCGCCACCAACCGCATTGAGGCATTTCGCAGCGCTCGGGAACTGGGCTGGCTGTAGGGCTCGCACAGCGCCGGAAGACGGTTTCCCGTAACAACTCGCCGGCGGATTCAGCGTCAGAAGCCCGTTAGTCCTGGCCTGAGTTCGCTCATCACAAAATGGTTAGGTTTTCGTCAAGACTTCCTGCACCCCAGCGGTCAATCTAGTGGCATTGATTGGAGTGCTTTATGTATCACTACACCTCCCGGCTGCTGATTGCAGGCCTGCTGCTCGGCGCCGGACTAGCCCATGCCTCAAGCTTTGTGCCCATTAACGTGCCCGATGGCTCGGAAATCTCCGCCATAGACGTAGATGCGGAAGGAAACTACGCGTATCGGATCAGGCGGTTAATCGGCGAGGACGACAATGGCGACGACCTGTTTGAAGGCGCGCTGTATCTCAATGGCTCACCCTTCGTTCAGTTTGGTCCCTCCGAAACCTACCAAAGACTGGAGCAATTTGCGGCGGCGGGTTCCCGGGTCATATTTCGCGCGCAAATTGAGCGCACCGAGACGCCGGAACAGATCTGTGGCGGCAGATTCCAGGTGTTTAACGGACCCAACGCAGACCCCTGCCCGGTTTTCACCCCGCCAACCCTGCTGTCATTTAACATCGACAGCCGTGGTCTGCGGGCCAATACCCGCGGCGAACTGCTGCTTACGCCAGGCCTCGGCGCCCCGAGTTTCAACCTATACGCCCCCCAACAGGCCCGATTTAGCAGCCCCACCCTCTGGTGGACGCCGGTTTGGGGCACCGCAGTGGATAACGAATCACGCATCGTTACCCTGCTTGAGAACGGCCGGGTGGTAACGGCAGCGGGAGCCTGTCTGAGCGCCTATCGAACAGGGGCGCTGGTGGACCCGGGCAATGGCAGGGTGAGCGGGCTACTGGAGCTGGAAAGCGAAAGCTGCGTCGATGCCAGTGTGACCGGGAGTGGCAGCATCGCCCAGCATATCAACCCGGTCACCGGCAACCTGAGCTTCTGCGCCGGACCCAACGGCCCTGGCGGCGTGCGTTCGGTCTACCTGATGGCGCCGGGTGGTGGGCCGCAGCTAATCCAAGAAGACGTGGGGGCCGGTCTTGCCTGCCGGGTTTTTGGGTCTGACAGCGCAGGCAATGTTGCCTACGGCACAGGCTCTCAGGTGTTTTGGTCCGATCAGCCTGAACAGCCAGCACTAGCCAACGGCCACCTCTTTGGCGGCAGGGAGCTGTTCGGTGTTGCGCCCATAGCGGTGCTCAATGACCGCAGAATTGTGGCCATTGCCCAGTTGCGCGATCCGCTGCAACAAAAGGGAGACGGCGGCCTGCCTGAGGGCGCTGGACTGTTCTTTTCCGACGGCGATACCGACTTTCCGCCGGAGCCTGATCCCGATGCCGTTGTTTGGAGTACGGGCCAGGACGGCAACTTCTTCGACAGTCAGAACTGGAATCCAGAGCTTGTGCCCGATAGTGACCAGGTGGCAATTTTTGCCCCTGACGCCCCAGTCGCGGTGAGCTTCGGAGCGCAAACCGCGTCCACCCAGCGGCTGCTTGTCGAGCGTGGTCCGGTGGTTTTTGACGGTGGCGCCTATCAGCTGGCATCCGGCAGTAGTGCGACCCCCTCCCTGCTGCTGAGAGCGGGCACCCCAGGAGACGTGGCCGCGCTGTGGCTACAGGGAGGCCATCAGCTGCAAACCACCGGCGCCCTGCTGGACCAGGGTGCAAGCCTTGGCGCCGAACTCAACGGGGTGATTCTTGAAGATGACCTGAGCCTGCCAAACCCCCAAAGTCGCTGGGACAACGCCGGCCAGCTGGTGGTGGACGCCAGTCTTGCCATCAGCTGGAGCGGTGGCCTGGTCACCGACTCTCTGCGCGTTGCCAGCACCCCGGGTAGCGTTGGAAGTCTATCGATTGGACCCACGCCGGAATCTGGGCTTGGATGTCCTGACATCAGCATCGCCGACTTCGGTGCGGTGTCCATTGGTTATGCCGGTCAGGCCACCATGACCGTGGGCCGTGACTGCACCGTAGAAGCCACCGGCAACCGAGTTATCGGGCAGCTGGCGGGTTCCAGCGGTGAGGTGACCTTCCGAAACAGCAGTTGGATCCGCTTTTTCAATCCTGGGCCAGCAACCGATTTAACCGTCGGCGATTTCGGTAACGGCACACTGAGGCTTATCGATTCTGCCGCAATGGCAGATCAAATCATCATCGGAAAACGCCCGGGTAGTGACAGCGCCGTCATCATTGAAACCGACGCTTCGGCAGTCTCAATCGTTGAAGCCCAAGCCTCGGTGTTTGTAGGCGCAGGCGGCCGTGGCCTGGTTCGAACCATCGGCAGCGCGCAGCTCACCGCCGCCCAGGTCACGATCGGCGCGTTCGCCGGCGGCGTTGGCCGGGTTTTTCTCACCGGCCCGTCAACGGAAACCAATTTGGCGGTTGCCGGACTGCTGGTGGTGGGGGAAAACGGCGAGGCGCAGATGGAAATTGTCGATGGCGCTATAGCCAGCTCTCGCAGCGGCCTGATTGGCGGTGGACCCCAGAGCCAGGGGCTGGTGGAAATCGCCAGGGGTGGCTCCTGGGATTTGGTTGAGGATTTGACTATCGGACTCAGCAGCGACGGCGGCGACCCGGAGCTTTGCGAGGGCGATGAGGTGTCCTTGGGTGTTGGCCAGCTCCACCTTCTCGGAGCGGGCCAGATCGCCGATATCACCGGTCAAACCCTGACCGTCGATGGCCCTGACTCCCGACTGACCGGCACCGGGCTGGCAGTATTCCAAATCATCCGCGCGTTGAACTGCGCAGTACTGGCGCCGGGCAATTCCCCAGGCACCTTAACCCTTAATGGAGATCTGGAGCTGCGCGGCGGCATCATTGAAATCGAAATAACCGGGCTCGGCGATGGCCAATATGACGTGCTGAGTATTGCTGGTGATGCCACACTCGCCGGCGGAATCGTTAGGTTTATTTTTGACGATTTTTTGCCACAGCAGGGTGACCAAATCACCTTTCTACAGGCGGGCTCATCGTTGAATCTGAACGAAAATATGCGCTACGAGTACCAGGGAGCTGCTGCGGGTTTTGAGTTTGAGGTGGCTTCCAACGGCGCTGGCGAATTGCGCTTTTCAGCGCTCAATGACGCCAAGGGGGACCAGGTATTTCGCAGTGGGTTTGAATCTCCTTGAACCGAAGGTCTACGCCGGCGACAGCTTTAGGCTTGGGCCTGCCTACTGGCTTTGTTGGTCCAGCCACTTCGCCTTGATCCTAGCCCGTTTGTTAAAAAGCCCCGGCATCATCGCCGATACCGGGGCACATAAGCCACGCGGGCTTTTTCTTCCAGGGCGTTGTCAGAAGGCGTAGGACAAAGTGGCGCCAAAGGTACGACGCTCACCATAGAACGTACCGAGAATGTTGTTGCTGGTGGCCTGGATGATTTGCAGCGAGTTGGACACGTACCGCTCGTCAGTCAGGTTACGCGCCCACAAGCGCAGCGCAATCCTGTCCTTGGTGAAGCCGATGGCAGCGTTGGTCACCGTCCGTGACGGCGCGCTGGCCGCGTTGATGGCGTCAGCAAAGTGACTGGACTGGTAGGCCACGTCAGCCCGGACGTAATAGTCGATGTCCGCTGACAGTGAATTCTCCCACTGCGCGCCCACCGAAAGCTGGGTATCGGGAGACCGTTCAATGCTGTTGCCACCAATATCAGCGTCTGGAGGGCAGACCGTCCCATCACAAGGTGGCGGGAAGTTGGCATTGCCACGCGTGAAGCGCTCATCCACGGTGCCATCATCGTAGGATGCATCGGTATACGAGGCGGCAAAATCAAAGGACAGGTTATCCGTTGCCAGGTAGCTACCCTCAACCTCAACACCGTAGATCGTTGCGTCACCCAGGTTCGCGGTCAGCGTACCCGTGAATGGGCCACCCAGTGGGTCGAGGACGTTGATCTGCATGTCATCCCAGGCCGTGTAAAAAATCGCCGAATTCACCACAGCCCGACCACCAAGGAACACACTTTTCAGACCGAGTTCAAAGGTGTTGTTAAATTCTGGATCAAAAACCTCCAGGGATTGGGATACCGCGTTGGCGTTAAAACCACCGGCCTTGGCGCCCCGCGCGGCGGTGGCGTAAAGCATCTGGTCATCGCTCAGGTCGTGCTCCACCGTGAGGCGCGGGGTAAAGAAGTTGAAGGTCTCATCGCCCACCGGCCCTTCAAGTCCGGCCCGCAGGTTGATCGTTGCAATGTCCTCCCGGGTGAACCGACCTTCCAAAGAGAAGCGGGTGGTGTCACTGTAGGCGTAAGCAATCTCACCAAACACCGATGTGGCCTCGGTGGTTGTCTGATCGTTCACGAATACAAAGTTACTGAAGTCTGGGAACGACGTTGAATCGCGGCTCAGGTCGATCGGCGTTAGGCCATTCGGCGGCAGGTTGATACTGACAGAAAAGGGGTCATCCAGGCCGTCGAGGTAGAACGCCCCCACGGCGCCCGTCCACTTGCCACCGTTGTCAAAAGAGAAGCGAATGTCGTGCTGATCGTAATCAATCGAACCCGAAGGTCCGCCCTGCCAGTTACACAGGACAGGAAACACCGGCGGTCCGAGAATCGTGCCGCAGTTAATCGTGTCGGACTCAGCTGGGCTCGCCGCCATCGACATCGCGTCGATATTGCTGAAGGTGTAGCTCACTGACATCGCGTCGTTGATATCGTAATCAATGGCGAAGCGGAAGATGTCCGCGTCCGCCTGGCGACCGAAGCCCCGGGGGTCCATGGTGACCTCTTCTGTAGCCACTGGATACTCGCCGCAGTACAAACTGGGATTTCCTCCAACCTGCAGAGGGCCGCAGTTGCCGGATCCGTCACCGGTGTTCAGACGGACCGTAGCCCGCACTTCCTCGTCGCGCTCAAAGCCGTAGTAGCTGGCGTTGATGCGTAGGTCTTCCGTGGGTGTCCATAGCACATCAACGGAATAGGCTTCGTTGTCCCAGCCACCGACGTTGCCATCAAGGCCAGGGCTTAGGTTGGCACCTGCGTTAGGGTGATCGTTGTCCCAGGAGCCGTCGAACTCAGAGCTCTCAAAGGAAGCACGCACCGCCAGCACATCTTGGATGATCGGCACTGTGCCGGCCACCATGAACTCTTCACGCTCATCGCTGCCCACTGTGCCCTGGATACTGAAATCCAATTCGTGGTCTGCTTTATTGGGGATAAAGTTGATGGCGCCGGCGAAAGCGTTACGCCCGTAGCGCGCGCTTTGCGGACCCTTTACGACCTCCACGCGCTGCATGTTCTGCATACCGAGGTCAACAA
Organism: uncultured Gammaproteobacteria bacterium; assembly: GCA_964351665.1. Taxonomy (GTDB): domain Bacteria; phylum Pseudomonadota; class Gammaproteobacteria; order Xanthomonadales; family SZUA-38; genus JANQOZ01. The sequence continues at coordinate 19,133 of CAYGPO010000088.1, forward strand.
CCCAGGAGCGCGGCATGTACACGCCGTCCAGGAACGTCGCCACGGTCTGCTCCCTGGCAAACGTCCGCAGGGTCGCCTGGCCGCGAATCACCGGATTGGCGTTACCGCCTTCAAAGTCCTCGAAGGCAAAGCCCGCGGTGAAGCGTGCCACATCCTCAAGCTCAACAATGCCGCGCCGATTGATAGTGTCCGCGTTGAAGGCTGTCACTGCCAGCGGAATATCCTGGATACTCTCCTCACGCTGGCGCGCGGTGACCAGTATGGTCTCCAGCGCTTCGCCTGAGTCGTTCTGTCCCGATTCCTGCGCGGAAACGGCGGAAAACCCGCCGAGGGCTAATGCCCCTGCTATCGCGACCGCCATGGGTCGCGGTGAAAATTTGAAGCTCTTAGCCCGCATATTTCTATCCTCGCTGCCTTTCATT